>CAINFA010000031.1 GCA_903847955.1 uncultured Actinomycetes bacterium | reverse complement strand
GTGGGTCGGGCCTGCTCGTGGCCCGTTCGGCGGCACGCCCAGGGCTTGGCGCCATCTGGGGACTCCTGGCCATCGTCGAGGTGCTGGCGTTCCTCCGGTCCCCCCTGCGGTACGCCGAGCGACTCGCTGGACACGACCTCGCCTTCGCAGCGCTCGTACGGTGGCGGACCTGGCTCTTCGACCTCCTCGTACCCTTGTCGCCAGCAGGGCTCGGCACCGCTCGTCGAGGGGACCTCCTGACCAGGGCGATCGATGACGTCGACACCCTCCAGGACCTCTACCTCCGGACGGTCTTGCCGCTCTGCGTCGCCGGCACCACCGCCATTGCAGCCGTCGCCGTGGTGGGCAGCCAAGAGGTGTGGTCGGGCTTCTGGCTGGCGTGCGGGTTCAGCATCACGACCCTCGGTGCCATCGCGGCGGCGCGGATGGCCTCAGGCACGGCTCGAGCCGCAGCCGCAGCCCGAGGGCAGCTCGCGGCGGTCGTGGCAGACGGCCTCGAAGGAGCCTCCGAGCTCACCGCCTACGGCGCGTGGGATCAGCTCCACCGCCGGGTGGAGGACCTGCGGTCCCACCTCGATGCCCTGGCGAGGACGCGAGCGTTCGCACGAGGGCTCGCGACGACGAGCACGGTGGCTGGTGCTGGCATCGGCGTCGTTGGCGCCACGATGGCGTCGGTCTCGAGTGCCCACCTCGCAGCGCTCACGAGCACCCACGTCGCAGTGGTTGCGCTCGTCGCCTTGGCCAGCTTCGAGCCTGCCGCTTCGATCGCCCAAGCCGTGCTCGGCCTCGACGTGGTCCGCGCTGCTGGCGAACGGCTCGGGGTCTTCGAAGGGGTCGCCGAGCCAGACACCGGCAACCTCGGAGTTCCTGACGGCCCCCTGACCTTGGCGTTCCACCACGCCAGCCTCCGCTACCACGGTGCGACCCGGGAAGCCTTCCGCGGGGTTGACCTCTCCATTCCTGCCGCTGGTATCACCGTGGTCACTGGTCCCTCAGGGTCGGGCAAGTCCTCACTGCTCACCGCTGCCCTCAAGTTCTGGCCTCTGAGCGACGGGTACCTCACCGCCAACGAGCACCCGTTCGCAGACCTCGAGCCCGAGGCGCTCCGGGGACGTCTCGGCTCGGTGCTCGCAGACACCCACCTCTTCAGTGGCACCATCGCCGACAACCTCACCCTCGGCACGCACCACTACAACTTGGAGCACCTGGTCGCCGTCCTCGACGCCGTGGGCCTCGATGATCCGGCGTCGTGGCTGGAGCGACCCGTTGGACCACGTGGTGCCGGGCTCTCGGGCGGTGAGCGCCAGCGGGTGGCGGTCGCCCGAGCGCTGCTCACCAATGCTGCGGTGCTGCTCGTCGATGAGCCGACCGCACACCTCGACGGCGCAACTGCAGCGCACCTCCAAGCGAGCCTCATCGCCCGCTCGAGGTCCAGCGCAATCGTGTGGGTGACCCACGATGCGCCACCGACAGACGCCGTGGCGCGCCTGCACCTGGTAGATGGCCAGGTGGCAGCGACCTAGGCGCCCGACGGCTCCTCAGCGGCAGCCCTGAGCTCGGCAAGCGGGGGCGCTGGGTACCGACCACCGGGTCGCCAGCCGATGGCGAGCTTCTGCGCCCCGATCCCGCCCGCTGCCCACAGGTGGCAGGTATCCCCCAGCCACGTGGTGCCATCGAGGACGTTGCGCCCTGCAGTCTCAGGAGCCTCACGTCGCAGCGCTGCCGAAGGGATCGCTTGGATCACCACCGGTGCGAGAGCCCGCGTCAAGAACTCGAGGTGGGCGCACCCCTTCGCCCGACCGAAGCGCGCTTGGACCTCCTTGGTGAACCCTTGGGCGACCGAGAGGCCCACGAGCCCGGCGAAGGCGGGGGCGATGCCTGGGCACTCGGCGTGGGGGAAGTCCAGCATCCTCGCCTCAGCCCGGGTGATCACGAGTCCCGTGCGCTGCACCTCGAGCCGGAGCTGCATGGTGTGCAACGTGGTGACGTTCTCGGTGCCCTCTGCCCAGGGCCGCTCATCGATCAACCTGCCGTCGAGCTCGAAGGTCGTCGGCGTGTCGTAGACGGTCATCGAGATGCTCCGCCGGTGGGTCGGAACCTCCCCGGCCCGATCTGCAATCCATGACGAGGTCTCCATGGCTCGAGAACCTACCCGGTCAGCGCAGTGGCGCTGGGACCCCGTCTGGGGATGGGGCCACGAGGTTGAAGGCCCTGAGGCTGGGACCACCTGGGCCGAAGCCGATTGCGGTGACCGAGGCGTTGGCGAGGTACATCCTCCAGGTCATCTCGGGGGTGCCGCCGAGCGCCCAGGCGACCGCTGCCTTGATGGGAGAGACGTGGCTCACCGCCACCACGTGGGCGTCAGGGTCTCTGGCTCCCTCGCCATGGGTGGCGAAGAGCTCCTCGAGCAGGCTCGTGACCCGCTCGTGGACCTGGGCCACGCTCTCGCCCCCCTCGGGGGCGAAGTCCGGGTCGCTGCGCCACTGCTGCCACTGCGCTGGGGTCACCTCGGCGGCGCGCCGTCCATCGAAGACGCCGTAGTGCATCTCGACCAGTCGAGGCTCGATCGCCGCCGAGATCCCAGGGACGGCCAACCCTGCGGTCGCCACCGCTCGCCGCAGGGGGCTCGTGAGCACAGTCGCCACCGACGGGAGCAACGCCCCAACGGCCGCTGCTTCGGTTCTCCCCAGCTCGGTCAACGCCGCGTCGGTACGACCGACGAGGAGACCGTCAGCATTGGTGGTGGACTGGCCATGGCGGACGAGCAGCAGCATCTCAGCGGAGCTGGGATGCCCGGACGAGGAGACGGCCGCAGTTGTCGCAACTCACGAGCGCGTCATCGTCGAGCTTCCTGAGGCGGTCGACCTCAACCGAGGACAGCTCGAGGTGGCAACCCTCGCACCGTGCGCCATTCAGCCGTGCCACCGCCACCACGCCGAGCTTGGAGCGGATCTGGTCGTAGCGGGCCAACAGGACAGGGTCCACGCCCGCCACGAGCGCGGTGCGGCGACCTCGGTGCTCGGCGAGCTCGACGTCGAGCGCGGCGACGGCCGCGGCGCCCCGCTGGCGAATCGCGCTTCGCTCGAGCGCCCGGGACTCGCTGCGCCCACGTGCAGCACGGAGTTCTGTCTCGATGGGCTCAAGCTCCTCGAGGACCTCAAGCTCGGCATCCTCGCTCGCAGCGATGTGCCCTCGGAGCTGGGAGACCTCGTGGTCGATGGCCTGGAGGTCCCGAGCAGCTGCACCTTGGGCAGATGCCATCTTCGCCTCGAGGTTCGTCAGCCGCAGCTGGCTGGAGGCAATCTCTGCCTCATGGTTCCGCTGGGTCGCCACGAGGGCACTCTGGCGCTCCTCGAGCTCGGCCACAGTGGTGGCCTCGGCAGCCTCATCGGCTTCGAGTGCTCGCAACTCAGCGAGCTCGGGTAGGTGGCTCCGACGATGCTCGAGTTGATGGATGGCCACGTCGAGGTCTTGGAGTTCGAGCAACGACCGCCAGCGATGTGCGGTCGGCGAGGTCTGCTCGTGCTCAGGGTCTGCCATCACCCTTTCCTAGCACCTCGGCCCACGGTGACCCCGTGGCGCCCAGCCATGGCCTCGAGGGTGCCGAGGAAGCCCCTCAAGCCGGGCTCAGCCAACGCGAGGGCTTCGTCGATGGTGCACCATCGGACAGCTTGGCTCTCGTGGGGTGGTGGTGCGGGATCATCGTCACCGCCGACGAACAAGAACCCGAGGTCGAGGTGGGTGTGCCCCCGCGGACCGGGGTGCACGTCGATCCTGACCACCGTGGGCCCCCCGGGAGGGTCGACGACCTCGAGGCCCGTCTCCTCGAGCACCTCGCGTTGAGCCGCACCATGGGGCCACTCTCCTTCATCGATGTGCCCTCCGGGTTGGACCCAGATGCCGAGCTTGAGGTGGTGGTGCAAGAGGACTCCCCGAGGGCCGACCACGAACCCCGAGGCGGTGACGTGGGTGTCCTGGGCATCCTCGCTGAACGGCTGGGCCAGGCTCGGCAGCACCGCTCTCGCCTGCTCGAGGGATGCCACCTCTCGAGCGTCGACCGGCGTCAGGGTGCAGAGCAGCGCCTCGACGTGCGCGACGTGATCGATGGGGCTCGTCACCAGCCGCCCTCCATCAGTGCCAGCACTGCGGGCGACACCGCAGGCTGCACCCGACCCATGCGGCCGTCGGTGGCCGGTACCGGGGGGCCGAAGACCTGACGGATCGGGAGCAACCCCGCCCAGGCCATGTCCTCGAGATCTTCGGGATCATCCTGGGGCAGGCCAGCGCTGATCTTGGCAGAGGCCTCCTCAATGTCGAGTGCCACCACCGACGTCTGGAGCAACTCTCGAGGCGTCGGTCGCCGCAGCTCGGCGCTGCGACCCGGGAGAATCCGATCAACCAACTGATCGAGTTGGGCTGCTGCCTCCTCGGCGCCGAGCAGGCGAGATGTGCCGAGCACGACGGCGGAGCGGTAGGCGATGGAGTGGTTGAACCCCGAACGTGCGGCGATGATGCCGTCGAGGCAGGTGAAGGTGACCGACAGTCGCTCAGCGGATGCTCCGCTCGTGAGGGTCCGAGACAGTCTCGAGCCGTGGAGGTAGATCGTTGCTGCATCTCGGTGGGCCAGCGTCGGCGTCACCATGGCGACCCCCTCGACGATGGTCCCTACGTGGCAAACGGGTTGGTGGTCGATGATGGCGTAGACCACATCCCTGTCGTAGTTGGCGTGCTCTCGCTGTCGCCGGACGGTCATCGATGGGCCATGGGCGATGGGGTCAGCCATGGCTTCAGGATACGACGACCGTCGGGTCAGCACCGACGGTGCCCTAGCGTGGAGCAATGGCTCAGCTCTCCATGGCGTCGGCAAACCTGCACGCTGGCATCGACGGCTTCGGTCGGCGGTTCGATGCGGTGGGTGGCGTCTGCGGCCTCGACGCCGACGTCATCGTGCTCCAAGAGGACTGGACGCCTGCGGGTTCCCCTGGGATCTCAGACGCCATCGCCGAACGCTTGGGGTACGCGCTGACCAAGGCCACCTTGGCGGAGGGGCGCCGTGGACAGGCCATCGCCACCACCACCTCAAGGTGGTTGTCCCGCAAGGGCTTCTTGGGGCACGACCACTCGCTGTACCTCGACTCCAAGCGCCCCCTCAAGGCATCGGTTGCCCGCCGGTCGGGCTACCTCGAGGGTGAGCCAGGAGCATGGGGAACCGCCGTCGTGAGCCGCTACCCGATCACCGCCGTCGACCTCTTCCGCTTTGCGCCGCTGCGTCGAGATCGCTCGGTGCGCGTGGCAATCTTCGCCACCATCGAGGTCGAGGGGACGGCAGTCACCATCGTTGCTGCCCACATGAGCCACCTCACCTACGGCAGCCCCCTGCACTACCGAGGCCTGAGCCGCCACCTCCATGCGCTCGGGCTCCACCAACGACCCTGCGTCATCGGCGGGGACATGAACAACTGGGGGCCCCCTACGGTTGCCATGCTCCCTGGCTTCCGGCGGGCGGTGACCGGGCGCAGCTGGCCCTCGTGGCGGCCCCACAGCCAGCTCGACCACCTCTTGGTCAGCGCTCCGGTGGGCGTGCTCTCCGGCGAGGTCTGTGCCGACATTGGCTCCGACCACCGTCCGGTGCGAGCCGAACTCACGATCAGCTGAGACCCACCGGGTTGCGTTCAGGCCACAGCACCTCAGGCTCCACGCCCCTCGTCTCTGGCAACGTCCGCAGCAGGAGCAACGGGATGAGCGTGGGGAGGAAGGCCCACATCGCCGCGATCCGGTAGCTCGACGTCTGGTCGACCAAGACGCCGAACAGCACCGATCCCGCCACGCCGCCGAGCACGCCAGCAGCGATGTTCCACCCTGCCACCGCCGCCCGCACCTCGGTGGGGAACAACTCATTGGCCAAGGACGTGGCCGCTGGCGCCAAGGCCCCCGCCGCCAAGATGGCGCCCAAAAAGCCAGCGATGAGCTCGGCGACGGTTCCGCCGTAGGCGAGGACCGCTGCGGTCACGTAGCTCGCCGAAGCCACAGCAACCACCGGTCGCCGGCCCCACCGGTCCGCCCCCCATCGGCCCAACTGGAGACCCACGATGCCCGTCACCGCCGAGATCGCCACCATCGTCGCGACCGTGGAAGGCGCAGCACGCACGACGTCATCGGCGTAGAGGTAGATGAAGCCGTTCGCCGGCCCTGAAGCGGCAGAGATCGAGAAGCCCAGCACCGCCACGGTGAGGAGGCGCCACACCTGGGAGCGATCCACTCGGCCGATGCGAGCGTGGTGCTCGTGGTCAGATGAGGACCATCGGACCGGCTCGACGACGAGCCGACGAACCCCGATGAGCCCGATGAGCGGGATGAGCGCCAAGGCGAACTCGAGACGAAAGCCACCGACCCTGGTGAGGCCGGTGTGCACCAATGCTGCCAACCCAGCCCCCGAACCGTACCCAGCGGTCACCAGTGCCAGCCCCGACGCCCGAGCGCTGGACGACGTCAGCTCTGCCGCTGCCACCTGGCAGATCGCAACCGCGGCGGAGAACAGCGGACGACCGAAGGCGAAGATGGCGACGAACCACCAGTAGCCCGGGCTGAGTGCCGCCAAGGTGGTGCAGCAGAGCCCCAACGCGCAGTACCCCAGCAAGGTGCGTCGTCGCCCCAAGCGGTCCGCTGCCATGGCCAGCGGCATGGCGAACAGGGAGGCGAAGCGGAGGATGGCCAGCCCCACGCCGATGGTCGAACCCGACAGCCCGGCCTCGTCATGCACGCTCGCCGTGGCGGCGTGGTGCCCGAAGGTCTTGGCGACATCGCCCAAGGCTGCCACCGCCCCAAAGGAACCGAATCCTGCCGACAGCGCGACGAGGGCTACGCCCAGCACCGAGGCGCTCCACCACCTCGACGTGGGAGAGGCAACCATGGTCAATCCACGACGACGATGACCTTGCCGGTGTTGCCACCGGTGAACAGCAGGTTGAGCGCCGCTGGCGCTTGCTCGAGTCCGTGGACCAGGTGCTCAGCATGCTTGAGCGTGCCGTCGAGCAACCACGTGATCAACTGCCCCTGGGCCTCGGCGAAGCGGTCGGCATAGTCCAAGATGATGAACCCCTCCATGCGGCCTCGGCGGATGATGAGGTTGAGGTAGTTCGCTGGCCCCTTGGGTCGACCGGGGGTGGTGTAGCCGCTGATCGCACCACACAGAACGACCCGGCCGCGCATCGCCAACTGACTGAGCGCGAGATCGAGCAACTCGCCACCGACGTTATCGAAGTAGAGGTCGATCCCCTTCGGGGCGAGCCGACGAAGCTCAGCAGCCACGTCGTCGGTCTTGTAGTTGATGGCGGCATCGAAACCCAAGGTGTCGGTGAGCATCGCACACTTGGCGTCGGTGCCCGCGATCCCGATCACGGTGCCTGCCCCTGAGAGCTTGGCAATCTGGCCGACGCTCGATCCGGTGGCGCCGGCGGCACCTGACACCACGACCACGTCGCCCTCTTGCAGGCCGCCAACCTCGAGCAATCCGAAGTACGCCGTGAGCCCTGTCACCCCAAGCACGTTGAGCGCGACCGCCGGGTCAATCCCGGGCGGCAGCACCGACATGGCCGCTGGACCAGTGCCGGCGACGGCGTACCGCTGCCAGCCCACCGTTCCAAAGACGACATCTCCCACCTGGTAGCGATCCGAGCGGGTCTCCACCACCGTACCGATGCCACCACTGCGGACGACCTCCCCAATGGCAATTGGAGGCAGGTAGCCAGGCGCATCATCCATCCAGGTCCTGATCGTGGGGTCAATCGAGAGGTACTGCACCTCGACCAGCGCCTCACCAGGATTGAGCTCGGGGACAGGAACCTCAACCACTGTGGTCGTCGAGGGCTCAATGATGGTGGTTGGGCGCTCGGCCAGCACGACTTGACGGTTGATGCGGTCCATTCGGGGCTCCTTGATCGCTTCGCCCCAGCCTCGCAGATCCCCGCCTCCGCGTCGCGCTCCCTCTCGAAGGAGCAGCATTGGGGCGAGATCAGTACAGCTTGATGAACCCCGTGGCAAAGGCCGCCAAGAAGAAGGTCACGGCGAAGCCGAGGAACTTCCAAATGGCGTGCTCAGGCCACTCCTCGCCCTCGAACTTCTCGAAGACTGACAGCAGCAAGAGCAGGCACGCCACCACCAAGAAGATCCACGCGGTGAGCTCTTGGGAACTCTTGATGCCATTGGAGATGAAGTAACTGGCGGCCAACTGACCAGTGATCATGGCGAGCAAGATGCGGGTGAGCGCCACCGGGACGAACCGGTGCACCCAGGTGATCTCCGGGAAGTCGACCTCAAGGCGCTCGAAGGTCACCATGGCCATGTACAACACCAGAATGGCCCAGAGCTGCCAGCGGAAGCCCATGACTGCCCACAGCGCACAGATCACGATGAAGGGCTGGACGATGGCTTGGAAGAACAGCGACAAGAAGCGGTTCCGCTTTGGCGGGCGGGCTGCGCGGACCATCACCATGCGGCGAGGGAAGTAGTACATCGCCAGCGATTGCAGGCTGAGTCGCACCAGCATGACGAGCACGCTGACGACCCAGATGGTCTTGTACTCCTCGGCCAGCAGCACGTCGTAGCCCGTCAAGATGTTGGCCAACTCGGCCATCGACCCACAGATGAACGCCACGAGCAGGCAATCGATCGCCCAGTCGCCGGCAATCCGCCAGCCCCGGTCGAAACCCTCACGGTGTGGGTACCGCTGGAGCGGACGCAACTTGTGCGGAATCTGGGGTCCGGCGTACCAGATGACCGACAAGCCGAACAACGTCAGGAGCGCGTGGGCGTTGAAGAGGTGCCCGGTGAACAACACGCCGGCAGCAAAGACGGTGAAGGCGACGAGGCCGCCGAAGGCGTCCAAGATTCCCACCGCCATGATGAGGCACACCAACACCAAGGTGGGAGGCACCGCCACACCCTTGACCTCGATCGTGGCCAACAGACCAAGGACGGCACCGACGATTGCCCAGAGGAACGACAGGTTCCCAAAGAGGGCTCGTGAGTACTCGCCATCTTCAATGGCTCCAGTCACCATTGGCGTGACCTTGTTGACGATGGATGGCGCTCGGAAACTGAACTGATCCGCAGCCTCGTGGCCGAGGAGACGCCACAACTTGCCTCGGTCGCCAGGACCCTCAGTGGTTCCGGCAATCTGCTCAGCTCGGTAGGACTCGACCGGTCCATCCACCGCTGCGTGCGGCAGGTGGAAGTTGGAGCCAGCGTGGACCGTCATCGACCCACCTCACCCTGAGTTTCCCTGCGCATGGTCACCATCTCAGTTATCGCCATTGCGGTCATCTCGACGCTCGTCGTCGCCGTCGCCGTCATCGATGGGCTGCTCTTCGCCGCCGTCGTCGATGGGCTCCTCGCCGCCGTCGTCGATGGGCTCCTCGCCGCCGTCGTCGATGGGCTCCTCGCCGCCGTCATCTAGGGTCTGCTGTTCGCCACCGTCGTCCACAGGCGCCTCGCCACCATCGTCAACGGGAGTTTGACCAGCTTCGCCGCCGTCATCGACGGGAGTCTGACCGGCTTCGCCACCGTCATCGACTGGTGCGAGGCCACCTTCGCCACCGTCGTCGATAGGCGCCAAATCACCCTCACCGAAGCCGAACTCACCGCCATCGTCGACGGGGGACATGTAGTCGAAGCCACCACGCAGGCCTAGCGCCAGAGCGGTGAGCGCCGCCAAGGCGCCAACCAGCGCTGCGAACTTGGCGGCTTGGCGCAAGGGGAGGTGCCCGACAGAGAAGCTCGGCGGAATCGTTGATCCACCTGGCGTCGTCGTGGACGAGTTCGGAGACGTGGTCGTGGTGGACGAGTTCGGAGACGTCGTCGTTGATCCGTTCGGGTTCGAGGTGCTGGTGGTGCTCGACCCTGGGGTGGTCGTGGTCGACGAGTTCGGTGCAGTGGTGGTGGTCGATCCATTAGGCACGGTCGTGGTGGTCGACGAACACGGTGGCGCCACCACGGTGAAGCTCAGGGTGATGCCCTCTTCATGGCGCACGCCCTTGATGGTCTTGGTGCCCTTGATGACCATCGTGTTGACGCCGAGGTGCACACGAACGACGGGACCGCCGTTGATCTGCGCTGTTGGGCACCACTTGCCCGGACAGGTGATGACGGCCTGCGGCTCAGTTTGCGCAGCCTTGAGGTTTCAGTTGTTACCAATCGAGAGCACGAAGAAGGCGTACCCAACCTCACCTCGGTCCACGGTCAAACCACAACCAGCGTCTTGGCCGTCGATCGTGTAGCAGACCTGAGAGTTCGCGCTGAAGCCGCCAACCCATCCCGAGCGGCTATCGCCGATGGTGATCGTGCCGAGGCCAGGCCCCCTAGGAACCCCAGGTCCCGCCACCGGACCGGGGTAGGCGAAGACCTGCGTGGTGGTGCCTTGGGCGTCTTGGCTCTGGTTCGACGCAACGAAGGCGAACACGCCAGCGAGGATCGCGACGACCCATAGCAATGGCACGGTCGCCTTCATGGTCCTCTGACGCGACATGCCCAGCCCTCCTAGAGGGTCAAACTACCACGCCATGCCTTGGATTCCTACGCATCGGAAGAATCCCGACACCAAGGTCAGCGGTCACCGTTGCCGAGGCCCCGACGTAGCCTGCATCTGACCTGCTCACTGCCTGGCCCCCGGGAGGCCCCACATGGACACGCCCAGCGACCTCGAGATTGCCCAGCGAGCGACGTACCGCCCGCTTGCCGACGTTGGCGCAGAGCTCGGCCTCGGCACCGACGATCTCGAACCCTACGGCGACCACGTGGCCAAAGTCCGTCTCAGCGCCATCAATCGAGACGACACACCTCGAGCGCACTACGTGCTCATCACAGCTATGACCCCAACGCCCCTCGGAGAGGGAAAGACCACGACCACCGTTGGTCTCGGGCAAGCCATGGCGCTGCTCGGGCGCCGGGCGGTCGTCACCTTGCGCCAGCCTTCGCTCGGCCCGACCTTCGGGATAAAGGGCGGCGCGGCCGGTGGTGGCTACAGCCAAGTCATCCCCATGGAGCGGCTCAACCTGCACCTCACGGGCGACTTCCACGCCGTGACCGCAGCGCACAACCTCTTGGCGGCGATGGTCGACAACCACCTCTTCCACGGCAATGCGCTCGGCATCAACCCGCAGAGCATTTCCTGGCGACGGGTCCTCGACGTCAACGACCGCGCGCTCCGCAACATCGTCGTCGGGCTCGGCAGCACCCAAGACGGCATCCCTCGTCAGAGCGGCTTCGACATCACGGCTGCCAGCGAGGTGATGGCGATCTTGTCGCTCTCGAACTCCGCCGAGGACCTCCGCCAACGGCTCGGGCGCATCATCGTGGGGTACGACCACGACGGCATGGCCGTCACTGCCGAAGCCCTCCGGGCCGCTGGTGCCATGGCCGCCCTGCTCGTCGAGGCGCTCAAGCCCAATCTCTTGCAGACCCTCGAGGGCAGCCCAGCGCTCATCCATGCCGGCCCCTTCGGCAACATCGCCACGGGCAACTCCTCGGTGCTGGCCGACCTCGTTGGCTCCGCTGGTGCTGAGGTGGTCTTGACCGAGGCGGGATTTGGTGCCGACATGGGCGCCGAGCGCTTCTTCAACATCAAGTGCCGAGCATCGGGATTGACCCCTGATGCTGCGGTGCTCGTGGCAACCGTTCGCTCCCTCAAGGCCCATAGCGGGCGGCACCACGTCGTGGCAGGGCGCCCACTCCCTCCCTCGATGCTGGAGGAGCGCCCTGACGAGGTGGCGCTCGGAGGTGCCAACCTCGAAGCGCACCTCGGCATCGTGCGCCGGCACGGCATTGAGCCAGTGGTGGCCATCAACGCCTTTCCCACGGATCACCCGAGCGAGCATGCGGTCATTGCGGACCTGGCCGCTCGCTGGGGTGCCGAAGCCGTGGTGGCGACCCACTTCACCGATGGAGGTCGAGGCGCGATCGATCTCGCCGAAGCGGTGCTACGCGCCATCGAGAGGCCGAGCGCGTTCTCCATGCTCTACCCCGACGAGCTCTCCATCACCGACAAGCTCGAGCGCATCGCCACCGAGGTCTACGGCGCCGACGGCGTGGACTGGAGTCCAACTGCCACCAAGCAGCTTCGTCAGCTCGAAGCCAATGGCTTGGGGCATCTATCGATGTGCGTGGCGAAGACGCACCTGTCGATTTCCTCGAACCCCACGCTGCTGGGCGCCCCACGTGGCTGGCGGCTCCCCGTCCGTGAACTCCGGGCCTCAGCCGGCGCAGGCTTCGCGTACGCCATCTGCGGCGACATGCGAACGATGCCGGGTCTCGGAGCGCACCCTGCCGCGGAGCGCATCGACCTCACCGATGGCGTCATCACCGGGCTCAGTTGAGCTCAGTTCGATGTCCTCGCCGCCGAGACGATGACGTTGCTCACACTGTGGACGTCGGTGATCTGTCCGGTGCCCGCCGAGAAGCCCACTCGAACGTTGGGCGTCAGGGCTTCGTCTTGAGGTGACACGTAGGTCATCACGTGCACGCCATCTTCGAAGACGTTGATAGTGGTGATCGGCAAGCTCTGCGGCGTGGCCTCAGTGGTTGACTCGGTCACCGAGAACGGAATGGTGTTGCCGAAGAGCGGCTGGGGAAGCTTCACGATGGGGGCAATGTAGAGCGGCTGGGTCCCACCATCAGCGATGGTGATGAAGTTCCCACCGTTGGTTCCCGCCTCGCCTTCCTCATTGATCACGACCGCGAGGCCGTGGAGGCCCCCGTTGGCGAAGCCGACATCTCCACCGCTCTTGCCAACCGCATTCGTCGGTGCTGGGGCATCGGCGAAGAACACCGTCGAACCGTCTGCTCCGGAGTAGTTCTGGTTCGGATTCGACACCGTCAGGTTGAAGCTCACCGCAATGTCGGGCGAGCCGAGGTAGTGGTTCTCCACGCAGGTTCCCGCCTGGAAGGCCGTCGCCGAGGTCAGCTGCACCGAGGATCCCTGCCAAGTGGCGCTCCCAGCCACCGTCCAGTTCGCCGAGGTGAAACTGGGCACCGGAGCGGCGGTCCCGATTGCAGTTCCCGTCAGTGGGATCGTCGTTGCCACGTTCGACCCAACGATGGGGACTGACAACGTTGCCGTCGAGGTCCCCGTGACCGTTGGCTGGAACAACACTTGGATCTCAGCGGTGGCACCTGGCGCCAGCAGCTGCGGCTGGAAGGGGAAGACCGTGAAGTTCGTCGATGGCGCCACCGTCGCCGTCGTGATGGCCTCGGTGATCATGCTGTTGTTGGTCAACGTCACCGTGTCGTAGTCGATGTTGCCGACGTAGGTCGTCGCCCCTGGGACAGGGAAGCTCACCGTGGCCGGACTCGGGGTCAAGGTGACAGAAGGTTTCGTCCCACCAACGGTGATGTCCGTGTTCGACACGAGGTGCAGGTTGTCGATTGAACCATTCCCTGCCACGAAGCCAACGAGGAACGATGGGGGCAGGTTCACCTTGCTCTTGAGGATCAATTGGCCGTTGAGGTACACCGAGATCGTCGAGTTGGCGATGGTGACGGTGATGGGGGTAGAGGTGTCTTGCAAGGTGTTGGGGTCCGGCACCACCTTGACGTAGTGCAAGTTCCCGGTCTTTTGGTCGGTGCCGTCTGCAATGCCAATGAAGTTGGGGTACGGCACGTTGGCCTCCGTGCACTCACCGAAGATGACCGCCAGTCCCGTGATGCCTGGGTTCCCGCCAAAGCCCTCGTCACCGCCATTGCCACCGAGGGGCGACAAGGTGCCCTCTTGGTCGACCGCCGAGGCATCGGCGAGCACCAGCGCCATCCCGTCTCCCCCGCTCCCGAGCGCAGCGTTGGCGGTGAAGCTAGCTGCAACGGTGCCAGAGGTCACAGGAACCGGCCAGAACGCACTCCCGGCGGTGAAGTTCTCCAAGGGTGTCAACTGCAACGTTGACCCTTGCTGCTGGGCATTACCGCTGTACTGCCAGCCCTTCGATCCTGGGGCGGGAATGGCGTAGCCCGCACCAACCCCGAACCCAGCCAACGGCACCTTGAACTGCGTGCCGGTCGACGTCTTAGCCACCAGGTTCGCAGCGTAGGTTCCCGAACCTGGGGGCTGGAAGTTGATGTCGACGGTCGTGCTCGAACCACCCGGAATGCTGAGCGGTCCCGGGAGCGGATTTTGAATTTGGTACGCGGTCGAGGTGGTTGACACGCTCTCGAGGGTCACCGCCGCCCCACCGGTGTTGTCGATCTGGATTGGCAGCACGGAGGAACCGCCCGAGTTCACTCCTCCAAAGTCAGGTGCAGGCGTCGTCGAGTCGAGACCTAGGACTCCCGGCGTTTGCGCTTCTGCGTTGAGCTGGGTCGTTTGGATGTGCTGCGTTCCCGGGGAGTTCGTGGTCACCGAGAACGACGTGGCGTAGGTGCCTGGCGTGGTGGTGGAGAAGCTCACCGTGACGGTGAACGACGCGCCGGGCGCGATGAGGCTGCCAACCTTTGGCACGCCGCTCACCGAGAAGGGCTTGAGGCGAGACGGTGCGGTGGCGCCGAGGACGACGGCGGGTTGCAGTCCGAAGTTGGTGTAGCGCAACGTGGTCGTCGCTGCACCACGTTGGCCAATGGTGTAGCCCGGTTCATTCACGCCGTAGGCGTTGACGGCCACCCATGGGGTACTCGCTTCGCCAATGCCCGTGAGCACGAAGTCCGCTTCGCCGTTCGAGGTCACCATCCGCAGCACGTCGGTCTTGAGCCCTTCGTTCCCCGTAGGGGCGAATGCCACCGTGACGGTGAAGCGTTGGTGCGCGGCGAGGGACAGAACCCCGCCACGGAACGCTGGCGTCGTCGAGACGACCTTGTACTGACTCGTCCGGGTGCAGATCCCGCAGGCGCCACCCGCCGAGGAGATGGTGACGGCCGCCGACGTCTGGAAGGTACGCGTCATGCTGAGCGACTTACCGATCCCAGTTGCGGTGTAGCTCAACGCGGGGCCCTTGACGATGGTCGGCGCATTGAGGCCGAAGGCGATGAGTTGGCCATCATGGTTCGCGACGTAGATCCGATTGTCACCCACGCCGGGTGCAGTGAACTTGTTGCCGTTGCCGATTGGCCAGTCGCCGATCACCGACAACGTGCCCGGGTTGGTTCCACTGCCTCGGCTCGGCACCGCGTTGTAGGCCTGCAACTGCGCTTGGCCCGCACCACTGGGGAGCCGATTCACCCAGACGACTGCTGAGCCGCTCTTGGTGCCATTGGAGGTCACGATGCCACCCGAGGTTCCGTACCCGAGGGCCTCAGGACCCCGGGCGGCGAAGGTCAGGTCAACGTTGCCATTGGCGTGCTTGTGCACCTGGAAGACGTTGAAGTCTCCCTCGCTGCCATTGCCGAACGACTCCACACCATTGGTTCCTGTGGTCAGGTAGATGTAGCCACCATCACCGGGCCACACCGATGGCGTCGCTCGGCCAGCACCGAAGTTCGGGATCTGGCTCAACGAAGCGTCGCCGGTACCACCGGTGGCGGCGTTGATGTTCGGGTCGGGGTACGGCGCACCCATGCCCACGCCTCCGAGACTGTTGCCCGCAGCCAAGTTCGGATTGTGGTTGAGGAGGTAGACCACGCCCTCCTTGCCCGTCTGCACCAACAGGTCGGGGTACTTCGACGTCCCGAAGCTGGACGGCAGCAGAGCCGGTGCGCCCGCGCCGTAGTCGAGGTCTTGCTGATCCATGTCGAGCGAGTCGTAGGGGGTGAAGAAGTCGGTGGCCACGAGCGATCCGTCGCTCTGCACCTCAAGCCGCACGTTGGATTCGCCGAGAGCCTGAGGCGGGCTATGCCCCGGGATGACCCCAGCGGGCGAACTGCCCTCATCGCCGTTGCCCACGGCGATGAGCAGCTGTCCAGATCCATCAGAGGAGAAGGCCGACCCTGCCTGCCACAGGCCTCCCGAGGTTGGGTCGTTGGTCGCGGTCGGCGTCCACAGCGCGGTCATTCGACCAGCCTCTGAGACACCTGCCACGTAGCCTTGGTAGGGCGGTGAGTCGCAGTGGCTGGAGAAGCCGAAGTAGACGACCCCGTCGAGCAAGGTCAACGACACCCGCTGGAGCTCGTTCCACGCCACGAACTGTGCGTTGGGATTGTTCTGTGCCGTGCCCTGCACCTGCACCGGGAAGTTCTTCATCTCTCCACCAGTGGAAGGGTTGAGCGCGTGCACGTAGTAGCCCAAGGTGCCGTTGGGCAACTGCTCCATCGCCACGAGGTAGATGACCCCGGTGGAGGGGTCGACGACCGGTGTCGAGGTAATTCCGATGTACGGAGCGAGGTCCGTGCAGTACCAACCTTGGAGGGTCGAGGCCGTGGGATTGACGTCGTTGAAGGGCTGCGCTCCAATGTTGGCGCCGACCTGCACCGACCACGCCACCGCTCCGGTGACTTGGTTGATGGCGTAGACCCAGTTCTCTTCTGTTGCAACGATGACGTTGCCCTGGTCCATCACGGGCTGGGCGTAGATCTGCCCAACGAGGTTGTCGGTGAAGATGCGTCCGAAGTTGTCGTGCTGGACGTTGTACGGCGTCAGCGCAGTGGCTTCGGGATACCAACCGTCGCGCGACAGCCCGCCCAAATTCGTCCCCTCGTCGGCCGTCTGGAGGCTCGAGTGGGACGTCGGCCGCGTGGACGCCTCGTGCTTCGACGACGACGTTTCGTGCTGCGCGCCGTGTGGGTGGAGCACCGTCGCACCCGCGGCGATCGGCATCGTCGTCGAGAGCAAGGCAACGATGGCGCCACAAGACGCCAACGCCGTGCGGAAGTGCCGTCGAGCTCGCTTCTCGGTCAACACCCGGTTCACGGTGGTCAGCCTATGGGTTGAGGTACGTCCCTCACCTGATGCGGGGACGATGGTCTTACCCGACACTCAGGACCGATGTTCACCGCGGCGAGCAGGCCACCGGGTTGAACGTGTACCACGGCTCGGTGTGCACCGGCGCGGTGGTCGTCGTCGCCGAATGGGGAACCGACGTGGTGGTGACCGGCGGAGCCGTCGTCGTGGTGGTGGTCGTGGTGGTGACGACCGGCGGCGGCAGGATCTCGAGGTTCTCGTTGGGCGGGGGGAGGCTCGGCTCGGTCAACCCACCAGGTGCGCCAACCTGCCCGAAGACGTTCACCAACATCTGCTGAGCATCGGGCTGCTGGACGGTTAAGACGTCGTTGCCAGCTACCTGGGTGGGGTACGTCGGCAGGGTGTAGGTAGCCATCGCATTGGCGTCGTAGCTGTGGAACTTGAGCGCCAACCCGAGCAGTTCGGCCGTCGACCAGTTGTCCGTTGAGATGCCTTGAGGCAGTGAACTCACGAAGTTCAACAAGGTGACGGGGTTGTACTTGGCCTTGGCCGAGTCGATGAGCGCTCGCAAGAACTGGTTTTGGCGGTCAATGCGCCCGAAGTCACTGGTGCCGTCGTAGTTCCAAACGCCGTCTTGCTCGTAGTAGAAGTGCCGACTGCGAGAGACAGCGAGAGCTTGGGTGCCGTTGAGGAGCTGGCATCCGGCGTAGGGGACGTTGAGCCCTGATTCGAGGTCCTTGGCCGGGTAGGGGAAGTCCATCCAGATCCCGCCGAGGGAGTTCACCGAACCGATGAGGCCACCGAAGTTCACCACCACCACGTGGTTGATGGGAATCCCGAAGTTGGCCTCAATGGTGCGGACGAGGAGCCCGGGGCCGCTATCGAAGTTGACGTTGATGCGGTTGCATGAGCAGCTCGACGAGAGCGACGGCAACCCTTCGCCTGGCAACAACTGCACCATGGTGTCCCGAGGGATCGACAGCACTGAGATGGTGCCAGCTCTGGGATCGACGTGGAAGATCTTGACGCTGTCTGACCGCTGCCCAGTCACCTGGCTTGCCCCGGTTTGGGCTGCCACTTGGCCGGTCAATCCAGCACGGGAGTCCGAACCGATGGTGAGCACGTTGAATGGGGCATTGGGGGTCTGGGCGATGCAGTAGATGTTGTGCGGACCACAGATGTTGGGCTTCTCGATTCGATCGAGCACGTGGTGCAATCGGTAGACCCCATACCCAACGGCTCCGCCAACACCGAGCACGATGACCACCACCGCCACCACCAGCCGGCGAAGCCAGCGACGCGGCGACTTTCGGCCATGGGCCGGACCTCTCCGAGCGGCCGCGGGTGGCGCGTCGCTTGGAGCACTGGCCATGGGGGAACTCGGAATCTGGTCCTCCGGGGTGGCGAACGAGGGATTGAGCGGGCTGGGACCCGTGAGGCAGGTTACCAAAGGGTGTCATCGGCGAGACAGGAGTTCTCCTCCTCCCACAGGTGGCGCTCAGTCTCGGAGCAATGGTCGGTACTTCAATCGGTGGGGCTGGTCGGCATCGGTGCCGAGCCGCTTCTTGCGGTCCGCCTCGTAGTCCGAGAAGTTGCCCTCAAACCACCGAACCTCGCTGTCGCCCTCGAAGGCCAACACGTGGGTAGCGATGCGGTCGAGGAACCAGCGGTCGTGGCTGATGACCACCGCACAGCCCGGGAACCCAAGCAAGCCGTCCTCGAGCGCACGCAAGGTGTCGACATCGAGGTCGTTGGTCGGTTCGTCGAGCAGGAGCAGGTTGCCGCCACTGCGCAACACCTTGGCCAGCTGGACACGGTTCCGCTCACCACCAGAGAGCTCGCCCACCTTCTTCTGCTGGTCGGTGCCTTTGAAGCCGAAGTTGGCGACGTAGGCACGGGCGTGCAGCTCACGGCTGCCCACCGTCATCCGCTCTTGGCCACCGCTGACCTCATCGAACACCGACGCCTCAGGATCCAGCCCATCGCGCGACTGGTCGACGTAGGCCAACTGCACGGTGGGGCCCACGGTGAGGGATCCTCCGTCGACCTTCTCGGTGCCAACGATCATCTTGAACAAGGTCGTCTTGCCCGCACCATTGGCGCCGATGACGCCAACGATCCCGCCGGGGGGCAAGATGAACGACAGGTCCTCGATCAGCAGACGGTCACCGAAGGCCTTCTGGAGGTGCTCGGCAGTGACGACGAGGTCACCGAGCCGAGGGCCGGGTGGGATGGCGAGCTCGAGCTTCTGCTCTCTACGCTCGGCGGCATCGGCCTCAGCCACGAGGTCGTTGAAGGCATTGATGCGGGCCTTGCCCTTGGACTGCCGTGCCCGAGGGGACAACTTGATCCACTCAAGCTCGCGGGCCAGGGCATCTTGACGGGCGCGGTCAACTTTGTCCTCTTGCGCCAGCCGCTTCTGCTTCTGGTCGAGCCACGACGAGTAGTTGCCTTCCCATGGAATCCCCGAACCCCGGTCCAGCTCCAAGATCCATTGGGCCACGTTGTCCAAGAAGTAGCGATCGTGGGTGATG
>CAINFA010000030.1 GCA_903847955.1 uncultured Actinomycetes bacterium | reverse complement strand
GCTGGAGGGTGGCTCGCCGTTCTAGCTCGGCTGCTCAGGCTCCCTGGCATCGCCCAGCTCGCTCCGGCGGGCTACCGCTTCGTCGCACGCCACCGGCACCTGCTGCCTGGCGCCACGGCTGCCTGCAAGATCAGCTAACCGGCCGAACCTCGCACGCGGCGCAGGGCCAGCGGGTAGTCCCCGCCGGCCCTGCCCGAAGCGCTTCGAGCAGTGGTGCTCAGTGCACGATGGTGAGGGTGAAGACCTCGCTCGTCGTGCCAAACGCGTTGGTGGCAGCCACCTTGAACTTCACCGTGCCCACGTGGCGCACTGCCGCCGAGCAGCGCAAGGTGGATCCAGTCACGCTGCAGCCCGAGGGCAGCAGTGCGACCATCCTCGAGGGGAACGTGATGGTCCCACCGGGGGCGGTGAAGGTGAAGCTCGAGGCGACCCCTTGGGTGAAGGACACGCTCGAGGGGCTCGAGAACACCGGCGGGACGCCGACCACGAGGGTCACCTGCTCGACCGCACTGCCACCGGCATTCGAGGCGGTCACGGTGAAGTGATAGGTGCCAGGACGGCTCACCGATCCAGCGACCAAGCCCGAGGCCGAGATGGTCAACCCCGAAGGCAGGCTCTGGGCAGTGAAGGTCGCCGTCGGGGTACCTGACGCGATGGCCTGGTAGCTCGAGGTGGCCCCTGCCGTCCAGCTCAGCTGAGCGCTGTGCTTGATGGTGGGAGCAATGGCGGTCACCACGTTGAACTCGCCGGCGAGGTCGAAGTAGTTGCCGTTGCCGTCGGTGTTGCAGTTCGAGGTGTCCAGCCGGAAGCTGCCCACGCCAGCGCTGCCGTTGTCGCAGTAGTCACCAGACCAGGTCGAGTTGGTGTACTCGCCACCAGCAACCGGGTTGGTGCCGACGGTGGGGGTGGGCTCCAAGGTGGCGTCGACGTTCAGCGAGTCGTACCCACAACCACCTGAGCTCGAGAAGCACGGGGTCGAGGTGCCGAATGGCTGGTAGCCGGCGGTGGAGGTGTTGTAGGCCACCGACCAGATGACTTGGTCAGGAACCGTCACCCCAGCGGTGTTGAAGGTCACCGGGACCGACAGCCCCATCGAGCAGTTGCCGTTCTCGTCGAACTCCTGACCCGTGGTGCCACCGAGACTGGTGTCGTCACCACAGGTGGTACCTGCAGCAGCAGCCGAAGGTCGGTAGGGGATGTCGAAGGTCTGGGTGATCGAGGTGATCTTCGAACCCACCGAGCCATCGGGGTTCACGTTGTACAAGTTCAGCGTGATGGGCTCGGAGAAGGTGGCTCCAGGGGTGGTCTGACAGCTGTTGGGGGTGTACCAGTTGCCCGACTCACAGCCCCAACTGTCCATCGACACCACGACGTTGGACAAGGTCCTCGACGTGCCAGGTGCGAAGGAGATCTCCTGGCCCTGCTCCGAGCTCGAGGTGGCCTGGAAGGCGAAGGAGTAGGCCGTGAAGGGCTGGGGCAGCGAGTTGTAGATCGCCGTCGTCGAGCCGCTCGACTGCACCTTGGTACCCGCCAGCTCGACCGAGACACCGCTCGAGTCCGACACGAGGCTGAAACCCGAGGTCACCGAGGCGAAGGTGCCCTGGGTGGCGGCACGGACGATTCGGAACAAGGGACCAGCCGAAGGGGTGCCGGTCACCGTCGGGTTCAAGGTGCCGTTCAGCTGGGCGCTCGTCGCCTTGAGCACGCCCGAGTGCTGCGGGACAGCCAGGCGGGCGTGGGTGTAGATGATCGAGTCGTTGAGCACGCCCGATGCCAGCTGGGAGTACAGCCCGGCAATGGTGAACACGCCGTTGCCGAGGTTCACCTGGCCGGCGTTGACCACGTTGGCGTCAACGGTGATCGGTGCCGAAGTGTTCACCACGACGGTGCCGTTGCTCAGGTTGTTCAACGAGGTGCTGATCGACCCAGTGGTCAGCAACTTCGAGCCGGGCCCGAAGGTCACCGTGTCGCTGTTGCGCAGCGACAGGCCGGCCGAGGCGTTCACGGTGACGCCAGGCCCGAAGGTCAGCTGGCCCTGGTTGATGACCTGCAGGCTCTGGAGGCTGATGGGGCCTTGGGACAGGTTCATCTGGGCGCCGCCGGCGATGGTCACTGCCCCGCCGTTGCCGACCAGCGTGCCACCGAGGACGTCGAACTCGACCGAGGGGTCGTTCTGGAACAGGTTGACGTGCTTGGCCAAGGACAAGGTGCCCAAGAGCGCCACCTGGCCGACGTTGATCGCCGACGTCGAGGTGGCCGTCAAGGTGCCCACGATGGCCAAGGTTCCCGCACCCGAGACGGTGTCGGTGCCAGAGAAGGTCCTCGTGGCGTTGGGACCGAAGGCCAAGGTGGCACCATTGTCGATGCTCCAGCTGCCGGCCTCGGTGGTGTTCGCCGGCAGCGAGCTGAGCACGCTCAGCATCCCCGAGGTGGACTCGACGGTGCCGTCGTTGACGATGGTGGCGTGGATGGTGGTGGTGCCCGTGCTCTGCAGCAAGCCGGCGTTGTCGACCACGTTGCCGCTCTGGTCGGCGTTGCACAGGTCGCTGCCACCGGTGAGCACCAAGGTGCCCTGGTTCACGATGGTCGAGGCGTTGTACTGGTACAGGGTGCTGCTCAGGGTCATGGTGCCGTTGTTGACGAAGGTGGCGCCACCGGTGATGCTCGGGTACTGACCCGTCAAGGTGGCCGAGCCGCCTTGGGCGATGACGAGGTCGCCAGGGCCGGTGATGTTGGTGGCTTCGTCGGTGAAGGTGTTCACCGTCAACTCGACTCCTTGGGCGACGGCGATTGCACCACCGCTGGCGTGCAAGACGTTGATCGCCGCAACACCATCTGTGGAGACGGCGAAGGAGCCACCCCAGGTCGAGGTCAACGTGGCGGTGCCGGCACCGTTGGTGAAGTCGACACCAGCGACGGTGACCGCCGAGGAGATCACCGGCTGGTTCGTGATGGTTGACGCTGCGAGGCACACCGTGTCGGTTGCGCTCGGGGCCGCCAGCGCCGGGCTCTGCCCATCAGCGGTGGTCGACCAGTTCGACGGGTTGGACCAGTCCTGGGAGACCGATCCGGTCCAGAACATGGTGCACGAGGTAGGGGCGTTGAGACCCTGAGGGGTCCAAGAGGGAGGAGCAACGGGCGTGGCGCCAGCGATCCCAGGGGTGGCAACCACGAAGGAGGCTGCAACCAAGGAACTGACAGCAAGCCCAGCCCAGCGGCCGTTCCGGCGCAAAGTGTTGGGGTTGGTGTGCGTTTGCATGCACACATTGTAGGACACCTACACGCTCGTTGCCAGACTTTTCCTACGAACCGAATAGCACCCAAACGGCACTTCGCCCGCACCCCTGCGGTCGGCTACTCCCCCAAGGTGGTGGCGTTGAACACCACCGTGGCGTCGTTGAGCGAGACGGTGGTGATCGGCTCGAGGTGCTGGTGGCTGCCAGAGGCCAAGGTGACCACCGTCCCCCAGGCGCTGAAGCAGACAGCATGGCTGGCGAAGGCCATCGGACCCTCGTCAACCTTGACCTCGACCACGCCCTGGCCGCCGAGGGACAGCGCCGATGCCTGCATGCGCTCCATGGCGTTCTCCCGTGCGGTGTAGAGGGCGGCGGTGTAGTTGGTGAGCTCGACGTTCTGGTTCTGCTGGGACAAGACCGTGCCCATCGACCGACGAGGGGCGTAGACGAAGCTGGCGCCGTGCGCGAAGCCCACCGGCATCCACCCGGCCACGACGAGTCGGGCGAAGTCCTTGGCCGAGAGGTCTGAGACGAAGATCTTCGACCCATCGATCGGCCGAGCGCCAACGGGGCGAATAGCCGTACCGGTCAGCGCCACCTCAATGGAGTGGCTCGAGATCTTCCGCTCCACTCCAACCCCAACCACCCCGTGGGCACCAGCCCGCTGAGCATCGGCATGGAGGCGTGCCAGCGCACCGCTGAAGGCGTAGGCATGGGCTTGACTCGCAGAGCTGATCTCTCCTGACCCCCACGTCCACACCCCGACGGGTACCGAGAACACCGAGATGCCAAAGGCCATCTCGACGGGCTCCCAGGCAACCGAGTGCAGGTTCAGCTCCTCATCGATGCTGAGATCCGACGTCATCGCGAAGGCCTGGGGCGCAGTGCTCGGTCGAGTCTGCAGTGCTCGTCGCACCTCTGCCCTGAGGTCGGTCGGCTCGCTCACGACAGGCTCACCGTGGCCTTGGGGATCTCCAAGGCATCGAAGTCCTTGGTCCGGCGAACCCGATTGCCGCGCAGCACGCACTGAATCTCTTGGTCGCCCTCTCCAAGTTCACGGTCGGAGACCACGAGGGAGGCCCCGTGCATGGTGTCGCCTCCCAGTTGCCGGCGGGCGGCCTCTCGAGCGAGTTGCCGAGCCGCCAGACGAGCAGACACGATCTGGTCAATCTCGGTCACGCCGGTGTTCGAGAACATGTTGCCCTCGGTGAGGTACTGGGTCAGGCAGTAGGCCCACACCCGGACCGAGGCTGCGGTTGCCACCACCGACACCGGGGCGTAGCCAGCCTCGAAGATCTTGGCGAGCCGCTGGCCGGCGAGGTAGGTCGTCC
Organism: uncultured Actinomycetes bacterium; assembly: GCA_903847955.1. GTDB lineage: Bacteria > Actinomycetota > Acidimicrobiia > Acidimicrobiales > RAAP-2 > CAINFA01. Next base: position 3,868 of record CAINFA010000030.1, on the reverse strand, counting down.
ACGGGATCGCCCCCGAGGGCACGTCGAGGTCTGCGACCTTGACCGCCGTTCCGAGGAGGTGGAACTCCACCACGCCGGTGTCGGCCAAGCTCTGGGCGGTGTCAACGACGCCGACGATGCCATGTGCCCCGGCATCGATGGCCTCCTGCACCATACGGGCGTAGGCAGCCTGGAAGCCGTTGGACCATGCCTGCTCGAGGGCAACCTGCTCGAAGTTCTGCCCCCACCGACGGTGGTCGTCAGAGACGTAGCCATGGGGGCAGGTGAAGGTCTGGTTGTAGCCACCTTGGGCACCGAAGCCTCCCATGGCAGCGGCGCTGTACCCCATCCCGACCCAACCCCACTGCATGGCGCAGAAGCCTTGGACGTAGGCGACGGGCTCGAGGCCCATGGTCTGACACGCAGCGAAGTCAGCCACCGAGAGCCCAGAGGTGAACGCGGACCCCCCCACCCGACGCAGCGCTGCCTCGGGCAGCTCGTTGGGTCCATCGGTCATCAGTTGTCCAAGGAGATGATGGTGATGGGCTTGGGCAGGCTCACCGCAGCGCCGCTCTTGTCCACCGCCGTCCCAAGGGCGAGGAACTCAATGGTGTGGCTCCCCCACTGGTGGGTCTTCTCCTCGAGCCGCACGCCCACGATGCCGGTAGCTCCAAGCGTGTTGGCTTCGTCCTGCATGCGGGTCATCGCCAGCTCACGAGCCTCGTAGAGCGCTTGGGTGAAGTTAGGCAACTCGACGTTCTGCCCGGCGGAGCCCAAGGTGGCCCCGAGGCCACGGTGGGCGATGTGGTACACGCAGGTACCCATCACGAGCCCTTGGGGGGCGTACCCCGTCTGGAGCAGGGTCCAGAAGTCCTGCCCCGAGAGGTCCGAGGTGAAGGGCTTGCCGAGGGCGTTGAGACGAGACACCCCGTCTTCAGCCTTGACCGCCGTTCCCACGGCGATGAACTCAGCCGCGTCCTTGCCCCACTCGTAGTAGTTCACGTCCAAGCGGACGCCCACCACGCCATCAGCACCAAGGGCAGCCGCCTCTTCTTCCATGCGGGTCATGGCCAACTCTCGGGCGTTGTACATCGCCTCGGTCAGCTTGGTGAGCTCTTGGCTCTGCCCCCACCGCCGGGTCTGGATGCCGGTGTGGTAGATCGACGACCCCATGACGAGGCCCAGGGGGTGGAACCCCGCCTCTTTCACCAAGAGGAACTCGTTGACCGACAGATCCGAGGTGAACAGGCCGTGCTCGAGCTCCTCGAGTCGGTGGCTGGTGGCCTCTGGTAGGTCGTTGGGTTCGTGGCTCACGGTGTTCCTCCGATGATGAGGCGCTCGAGCGCCAGACGAGTCGCGTCGCTACTCATGGCCTCTGCGTGCAGAGCACCGACCAGCCGGTTGATCCAGGTGGCGGGGTCAACTTGCTCGGTCTTGATCTTGATCCCGCCGGAGACCTTGCCGATGGAGCAGCGCAAGTTGGCCCCGGTCACCTCGACGTCGAACTGCTCGGCATCGAAGACGACGTGGACCGACTCGAGCTCTTCAGATTTGCGGAAGCGTCCGCCTGCACGCTTGGCTGTGAACCTCGGTCCGAGCGCATCCGCCAGTTGCTCCGACAGCGCCTTGAGCAGCACGTGGACGTCAGAGAGGTTCGCCCGGAGGACCGCTGCCGCGTTCTCGACGTCGAAGCCGTCTTCTTCTGGTGCCATTGGCGCAACCCTAGCGCCATGACCTGCGCCCGAACAGCACTGCAAACCGGCTCGTCGCTGGCATGGCTATCCTGCCCTGATGGACGACAGAGAGCACCTGACCTACGAGCAGTTCGGCACCGCAACACGGTCCTTGGCCCAAGAGATCTGGGACTCGGGGTACCGACCAGACATCGTGCTGTCCATTGCCCGAGGCGGCTTCTTCTTGGGTGCTGGCCTCGGATACGCCCTCGGCGTCAAGAACGCCTTCATGATGAGCGTCGAGTTCTACACCGGCGTCGACGAGCGCCTGCCGATGCCGGTCGTGCTCCCTCCGGTGCCCAACCAGGTCGACCTCTCAGGAGCCGTCGTCCTCATCGCTGACGACGTCGCTGACTCCGGTGAGACGTTGAAGATGGTCACCGAGTTCTGCCGGGGGGTCGTCCAAGACGTGCGCTCGTCCGTGCTGTACGAGAAGCCCCGCTCGGTGATCACCCCGGACTACGCCTGGAAGCAGACCGACCGCTGGATCGAGTTCCCCTGGTCGTGCGAAGGGCCGGTGGGCCAGCCCAGCTGAGCCGCCTCGCTCAGTGGGCCTTGGCCAGCTCAGCGCGGAACAAGAAGCCGCCGATGAGCTCGATGATCCCGAGCACCATCAGCCAGATGCCGAGCAACGTGGCGAGCGCGTTCACCGAGTGTGAGGGAACCATGACCACCACAATGCCCGCAGCAGGCTGATGAGCCCAAAGACGACCGCCCAGCCTCGGTGTCCTCGAGTGGCCCCCGCGGCGGCGCCGAGCAGCACGACAATCCCTTGGATGATCCAGCTGATGCCGATGAGGAGCCCGACGATGGCCTTGGTCAAGTCGAGGTGGCGGATCATCACCACGCCAACGATGACCTCGACCAGACCAGCGACCACCATGAAGACCCGGTGCTGCTCATCGTGATCGAGCGCCCGGATGAAGTTGAAGATGCCACCGAAGACGACGGCGACGCCGATGAGGACCGCCACCACCTTGAACGACCCTGAGGGGTGCAGGGCCAAGATCAACCCCATGATCAGCGAGATGAGTCCGGCGACCAACTCCAGCTGCCAGAGCGCCTTGGCCGGGATCTTCGTGACGGTGATGGTGGTTGCGTTCTGCGTCATGGCGACACTCCTCTTCGGGTACCTGCTCGCAGCAGTGTAGGAGGGGTGCCCATCGAGCACGTGGATCTCCGCTGGTGCGACGTGGCTCAACCCTTTGGCCGGTTCGCTCGCCCTCGCTCGTGAAGAGCCGTTGCGCCAGCTGCGTCGCCCACCCCGCCCAGTCGGTCAGAGCAACGACGTGCCGGAGAACAGGGCCAGGCGCCAACCTTGGTCACGGACCATTACCCCAGAGATGCGGTAGGGCGACGAGGCCTGACGACCGTCGTCTTCGATCAGCACCAAGGAGCCCTCGGTGACGAACCACCCGGTGTCGGCCTCGAGTCGGCCGTAGGGCACGCCCCACTTCCACCCCACTGTCCGTGGGTTGTCGAAGACCGAAGCGAAGAACGTTGCAAGGCTCGGTCCAACAGCCACTTCACCGAGTTCGGAGCCCATCAACACGCCGTCGGTGGTGAAGCAGGCCACCGCTCTCTCCACCGACCGCTCCCGCAGTGCCGCCACCAAGGTCCCGAGGAGCTCGTTCACCACCTCGTTGAGGGACGTCATCTCCAACTCCTCCAGCGCGCTCCAGTTGCGGCAGCCTAGGACGTCCCTCGTGGCACTCGAGACCTCGAGGCTGCGTCGCCCTACAGAATCCGAATGCTCAGGGTCTGGGTCACCGAGCCGCCCGCTGAGGTGGCGGTGACCGTCACCGTCACGGTGCCGGGTGTGGAGGGCGTTCCCGAGATCATGTCGCTGCCACTGTTGAAGCTGAGCCCGGCGGGTAGTGCACCGGTGATCGAGACCGCCGGCGTGGGCATGCCGCTTACGGTGATCTGAAAGCCACCCCACGAGCCGTGGGTGAACGTCGCCGTCGACGTGCTCGTGATTTGCGGTGGCGTCACCACGCTGAGCACGAAGCTGTGCTGGGCGTAGGTCCAGGTCGCGGTGTTGACCTGCAGGGTCAGGTAGTAGGTGCCGACCTGGCTGGTGGTGCCTGACAGCAACCCTGTGGTCGGGTTCAACGAGAGCCCCGAGGGCAGCTGGCCGCTGATGATGGAGTAGG
>CAINFA010000029.1 GCA_903847955.1 uncultured Actinomycetes bacterium | reverse complement strand
TACAGCCCGACGGGTTGCTCGGCGCGTAGGGGTTGGCTGTCCAATCTTTCGTCGCGAACTGTGCATTCTTGGCCGTCGCTCCGCCTTGCCGAACGAGGCGCTGCAAGTCGAGGATCGAGTTGGCCTCAACCTGCTGCCAACGGTTCTCGACGTCGGGGAGCACGGCGAGCTTGGAGAGGACCGCTGGTGGAGCGCCACTGCTCGGAGGCGGGGTCAAAGCATCGCTGTTGGGCTCGAAGTTGTAGGCCGGGGAGCACGTCTGCCACGCGTCGCTGATGAAGTTGAGGACCGACTGGCGGGTCTCGCGTGCGTTGCCAGTCGACGCCCGAGACAAGGCCTCGGCCTGAGTCGCTGAGTTCCCTGCTGCCTCGGAGCAGCCACTCACCTCGACCAGTCTTCCCGAGTCGGCCCACGCGCTGTAGAGCTGTGCCGACGACCGGTGGGGCAAGGTGAGCCAGACGGTCGCCCCAAGCCCAGCAACCAAGGCGACGGCAACTGCGATACGGAGGACCCTCCTCTGCCGAGCACTCTTGCTTGCCGAGCTGGTCGAATCAGCCAAGACTTCCTGCACAGCTTGAGCGCTTCGCAGCGACTCCCCGAGCGAGGGCGTCAGCGGGTCGTGGTCCGGTTGGTCGCTCACTGTCGAAGAACGATACGCGGCGAGTACTCGCCTTGGTGGTCAGACCAGCCGGAGAGGGTGCGCTGATCGTTCACAGTCTCGGAGTTAATCGGACCGATCCGCGTCCCTGATCGCCGGGAGTGCGACACCTGGACATCTCTTCCCTGCCGCTCATCAACCCTATTCTCGAGCCTCGCCGAGCCAGACTCTCCCGGCATTGAAAAGCATCAGCCCTTCGGTCAAGAAGGCGGCCGCTATGGTCGCAAACACAGGTGCGTACTCAGAGAATCGCTGCAGGTACTTCGGCACGCCAGCCTCGGCCACGGTGGAGGCAACCATGCTGAGGAGGCCGATAGTTGCCCACGCCCCGAACGCCACTCGGTAGACCTTCCGGTTTGGGAGGTAGCGATCGACCTCGACGTCTCGTCGGTCGAAGGTCGTGGTGAACAGCACGAAGCGATACTTCTTCGGGATCGACTTCGGATCCATCTTGCTGGCGTACTTCTCGGGATGGTTCGACCTAGCCATGGTGAGACTGACGAAGCCCGCAAACGGGAAGATGGCGAAGTTGGCAACGAACGGTACGAGTGCCATCCACGTCTCGTTGCGAATCGCTGTCAGCCCGAGGAGCTGGGCACCGGCAACGTAGAAGGCGGCCAACCCGAGGAGACCCCAGGTGGCGAACCAGGCGGGCCTCAGCCAGCGGAGGACTACGCCCATGCCGTCGGCATCTCCGGAGAGGTGCTGCCAAGTGACTGGAGGAGCGAGTCCTTCGCGATGCCGACGAACCTTGGCCAATTCACGATCAAACCTTGCCACCAGTGCGTCCCTGACCGCCGGACCGGGGGCAGGCGGTGTGCCCCGGGTCCATCCGACTCAGGTCGCAGGCTTCACTCGAAGGCTGAGCCACTTGGCCATGCCGGCCTCATCGAGCTCGCCCGCTGCCACCGCCAACATGGTCGTCACCGCATCGTCAGCGGTCGCTTCCAACCACTGTCCGTTCAGCGACACGAACATGTTGAGGCATCCCCACGACAGCCGCTTGTTGCCATCGAGGAGCGGGTGGTTCCGGGCAATCCGCACGGCGAGCACGGCTGCCTTGTCGATGAAGTCGGGGTAGAGCTCCTGGCCGCCGAAGGAGGCTTGCGGGGCATGGAGCGCGGAGTCAAGTAGATCGAGGCGCGGGCTTCGGGCGAGCGTCGTCAGGTCGAGCCCCGTCACCGCTTCTGCAACGACGAGCGCCTCAGCCAAGCTGAGGTACCTCACTGCGCCAAGCGGTCCAGAATCTCCTGGTCTCGCTCGGTGAGCTCACGGAGCTTGCCCATGAACGCCTCGTCATGACGAACTCGCTCAACCTCTGCTGTCAGTGCATCGACCACCAACGTGTTGACGCTGATCCCGCGACCTCGCGCCACGACCTCGACGGTCGACGCGAGCTCCTCTGGCATCCGGATGGTGGTGGTCTTCTTCGTCATGACATCATGATAGCGCGCTATCACTCACGACGAGAGTCGAAGGCGTGTCACCGATCGCCGGGTCGGTGCCCCCATTAGAGCCCTACTTGTCGCACCCTTTTGAAGTCAAAGACCCATGTTGGATCCGGGGGGACCACCAGCCCAGCCATTGCGTGCGTATCGCATGCGGCGAGCAATTGCTTGGGAGACCACCGATCCCCAAATCGACGACAACTCTGCATCGAGTGCCT
>CAINFA010000028.1 GCA_903847955.1 uncultured Actinomycetes bacterium | reverse complement strand
TAGATGGACCAGATCAGCGACGAAGCCATGATGACCACGAGCGCCCCGAGCAGCTTGAGTTTGAGGTCGACCTTGGGCAGCACGAGGCCCACCACGATGAACACGAGCGGCCACACCAAGTAGAACTGCTCCTCCACGGCCAAGGACCAGAACTGCTGGAGGGTGGAGGGCGGCTGCTGGGCGGTGAAGTAGTTGGTGCCAATGGCAGCGAAGTGGAAGTTCCCGACGAAGCTCGTGACCCACTTGGCGTCGTCGGCCACCGTGCCGCCGGTGATGTAGGCCAGCCAGTGGTAGGTGCAGAACACCGTGGCGATGATGACCACAGTGGCCGCAGGCAAGATGCGTCGGATGCGTCGGCCGTAGAAGTCAACGAGGGACGTTCGGTGTTCGCCCAGTACCTCGGGGACCTCAGAGAGGTTGATCGCCAGCAGCACGAGGGCTGAGCCCAAGGCAACGATGCACCACAGGCAGAGCTTCGCGGTGATGAAGACCTGCACGTAGACGAGGTACATCGCCACGCCGAAGCCGATGGCCGACAGCGTCGCTCGAGCCACGTGGAGGTGCCGATTGGTGGAGCGCCACATCGATGGCAGCGACAACCCGACCATGGCGACGAAGAACACCACACCCAGCGCGGCCGTGGGGATGCCGAGGAGCTTGGAGCTGGGACCCTCGAGCACCGCTCGGCAACTCTTCGCCATCGCCGCTGAACCCCACGCCTTCAAGCTGTGGTCCTGGCAGAGCACGAGGAGGTAGGCCGAGGTAGCGAGGCCAACGGCACCAGTGGCGAGCGCCAAGCCAACGGTGGCGAGGTGGGTCGGCTGCTCACGAGACACGACGCCCTTGGCCTCTGACCGAGCTCGCTCCTTCACCAAGACGTTGGTGATGACGAAGCCACTGACGACGAAGAAGACGTCAACGCCCAAGAAGCCACCATGGAACACCGGCAACCCGGCGTGGTACGCCACGACCGAGAGCACCGCCAGCGCCCGCAGCGCCTGAATGTCAGCCCGGAAGATGTCCTTCGACGTCGTTGCTCCACCGAGGGGACGTGATCCGGAACTGGTGGCGTCGGACATCAGGGCTCCTAAAGCGGTGCGGGACCCGAATAGTCAACCATGGACATCCCGCTTCGGGTAGAACGCTGACATGGACATCCACATCTGGTCTGACGTCGCCTGCCCCTGGTGCTACATCGGCAAGCGCTCTTTGGAGCACGCCCTGGCGGAGTTCGAAGGCCGCGACGAGGTGCGCGTGATCTGGCGGAGCTTTGAGCTCGACCCCGCAGCACCCCCGGAGCGGTCGATGCCGATGCGGCAGATCTTGGCCAAGAAGTACCAGATGTCCGACCAGCAGGTCGATGCCACCCAAGCTCGGATCACCGCCCTCGCCGCCAGCTACGGCCTCGACTACCACCTCGACGAGGTGCGCTCGGGCAACACCTTCGACGCCCACCGGCTCATCCACCTGGCCCAGACCGTCGGTCTCGGCGACCAGATGAAGGAGCGCTTACTCCACGCCTACTTCACCGAATCAGCTCTGGTCTCGAACCACGAGACGTTGGTGGGTCTCGCCAGTGAGGTGGGGCTCGACCCCGACGAGGTTCGTCGATTCTTGGCCACCGACGAGCTCGCCGACGCCGTACGCCACGACGAAGCCTTGGCGGCATCCAACGGCTTCAGCGGTGTGCCCACCTTCGTCGTTGACGGCCGCTACGCCGTCTCGGGCGCCCAAGATCCCGCCGTTCTCCTCGAGCTGCTGCGCAAGGCTGCGCTCGGCTGAGGTTGCTCGCGCCCAAGCTGGGTGCGCAGGCGGCAAACCTAGTCCTCGTCGGGTTCAGCGGTGACACGTGCCACTGCCGCAACCGCCTGGTTACCGTCGAGGTTCATCACCTTGACACCCGTGGCGTCACGACCCTGGCTGGCGACCTCTCGAACCGGGGTTCTGATGATGACCCCACCCGAGGACACGAGCAAGATCTCCTCGTCGAGGTTCACCATGAAGGCAGCGACCACCCGGCCGCGTGCCGCGGTCAGTCGGATGCCCCGGACGCCCTGGCCACCCCGGGCCTGGCGGTTGAAGCGTTCGAGCTTGGTCCGCTTGCCGTATCCAGCGTCGGTGACGATCAAGATGTCGAGGTCATCGCCAGCGACGTCGAGGGAGACCACCTCGTCGCCCTCTCTGAGCTTGATGCCTCGCACGCCTGCGGCCGAGCGACCCATGGGCCGCACGTCGTCCTCGGAGAAGCGAATCGTCATGCCCTGGGCGGTGACGCAGAACAGGTCGTCGTGGCCGGTGGTGGTGACCACGCGCACCAGCGCGTCGCCCTCTCGCAGGTTGAGGGCGATGAAGCCGTCGCGGCGGGACTTGTCGTACTCCGAGAACGGGGTCTTCTTGACCTGGCCGTCCTTGGTCACGAACATCAAGAACTTCTCCTCAGGGAAGTCCTTGGTGGAGACCAGCGCCTCGATGGTCTCGTTGGGTGCGAGCGGCACCAGGTTGACCACTGCGGTCCCCTTGGCTTGGCGCTCCTTCATCGGGATCTCGTGACCTCGAAGGCGGTAGACCTTGCCGGTGTTGGAGAACAGCAGCACGAAGGCGTGGGTGGTGGTGTGGACCACGTGGGTGACGAGGTCCTCCTCCTTCAACCGAGCGCCTTGCACCCCGCGCCCACCGCGGGCTTGGGTCTTGAAGGCATCGGCGGAGACGGACTTGACGTAGCCCGCAGCGGTCATGGTGACCACGATCTCCTCATCGTCGATGAGGTCCTCGGCGAACAGCTCACCGGGGTCGTTGACGATCTGGGACCGACGGGGGTTGGCGAACTTGGTCCTGATCTCGCCCATCTCCTCGGCAATGACCGCCTTGAGCTTGACCTCGTCGCCCAAGATGGCTTCGAGTTCGGCGATGGTGGCCCGCAGCTGTGCCATCTCCTCATCGAGCTCACTGCGCCCAAGGCGTGTGAGCCGACCGAGGGTCATGTCCAAGATGTGGTTGGCTTGCTCCTCGGAGAACTCGTAGGGGGCGGCCATGAGGGCTTGACGGGCCGCGGACCGGTCATCAGATGCCCGGATGGTGGCGATGATCTGATCGAGCAGGTCGAGCGCCTTCAAGAGCCCTTCGACGATGTGGGCTCGGGCCTGGGCCTTGCGGAGCCGGTACTGGCTCCGCCTGGTGAGAACCTCCACCTGGTGGTCGAGGTAGTGCCCGAGGGCTTGGGCCAGGTTGAGCGTGCGGGGCACGCCGTCAACCAGGGCGAGGCAGTTGACGCCGAAGCTGGTCTGCAGCGGGGTGAGCTTGTAGAGCTTGTTCAGCACCACGTTGGCGTTGGCGTCGCGCTTGAGGGTCACCACGAGGCGCGGCACCCGACCGGCGGACTCGTTGTTCACCCCCGAGATGCCCTCGATCTCCTTGGAGTTGGCCAGGTCGGCGATGCGCTGCTCGACCGTTTCGGGAGACACCTGGAAGGGGAACTCGGTCACCACGATGCGGCTCGTGCCCTTGACCTCGTCGATCTCGGCAACGGCGCGCATCTTGATCGATCCTCGCCCGGTCCGGAAGGCGTCCATGATCCCCTGGCGACCCAGGATCTGAGCGCCAGTGGGGAAGTCGGGGCCCTTGACGAAGGCCATCAGATCGTCAGGGGTGGACTCGGGATGCGCGAGCAAGTGGAGGGCGGCATCGATGACCTCGCCCAGGTTGTGGGGCGGGATGTTGGTGGCCATACCCACCGCGATGCCTTGGGAACCGTTGACCAAGAGGTTCGGGAACCTCGAGGGCAACACCGTGGGCTGCTGGTCGGTGTTGTCGTAGTTGGGCTCGAAGTCGACCGTGTCCTCGTCGATCCCTGCCATGAGCTCGAGCGCCAGTGGAGCCAGGCGACACTCGGTGTAGCGCATCGCGGCCGCACCCTCGTCGGCACCGGTGCCACCGAAGTTGCCGTGCCCATCGATGAGCGGGTGCCGCATAGAGAAGTCCTGCACCATGCGCACCAGCGCGTCGTAGATCGCCGAGTCACCGTGGGGGTGGAAGGTACCCATGACCTCACCAACCACCTTGGCGCACTTGGTGTGGGGGCGATCAGGACGCAGGCCCTGGTCGAACATGGAGTACAAGATCCGGCGGTGCACCGGCTTGAGGCCGTCGCGCACGTCGGGCAAGGCTCGGCTGACGATGACCGACATGGAGTACTCGAGGAACGAGCGCTCCATCTCCTCTTGGATTTCGATCGGCTCGATGCCGGGTGGCGTCTCGTTCTCGGGGGGTTGGGGGTCTGCCATAGGGGGGTAGTCCTCAGATGTCGAGGAAGCGCACGTCCTTCGCGTTGGTCTGGATGAACCGGCGACGCAGCTCGACGTCGTCGCCCATGAGCACCGAGCACACCTCGTCGGCCAAGGCGGCTTGGTCCACGCTCACCTGGAGCAGTGAGCGCTTGGACACGTCCATCGTCGTCTCCTTGAGCTCGCCGAAGTCCATCTCGCCAAGGCCCTTGAGGCGTTGGAAGTCGTTCTTGTGCTCGGGGTGCTCAGCGAGGTAGGCGGCCTTGGAGGCGTCGTCTTTGAGGTAGATCTTCTCCTTGCCGACCAAGGTGGAGTACAGCGGCGGCTGGGCGCAGTAGACGAAGCCGCCCTCCACCAGCGGGCGCATCTGGCGGAAGAAGAAGGTCAGCAGCAAGGTACGGATGTGGCTGCCATCGACGTCGGCGTCGGCCAACAGGATCACCTTGTGGTACCGGATCTTCGAGACGTCGAACTCCTCGCCCAACCCAGCGCCGATCGCCGCGATCAAGGCCTGGATCTCGGCGTTCTTGAGCATCTTGTCGACCCGGGCCCGCTCGACGTTCAAGATCTTGCCCCGAATCGGCAAGATGGCTTGGGTCTTGGGATCTCTGGCGTCCTTGGCCGAACCGCCGGCCGAGTTGCCCTCGACGATGAACAGCTCGGACTCTCTTGGGTCACGAGAGCTGCAGTCCACCAACTTGCCGGGCAGCCCGGCCCCATCGAGGGCCGACTTACGACGGGTCAGGTCTCGAGCGGACTGGCTGGCGATGCGAGCCCTGGCGGCCAGCATGGCCTTCTTGACGATCTGGTTGGCCTCGGTCGGGTTCTCCTCGAGCCACTCGAACAGCTTGGCGTTGGTCGCCTTCTGCACGAGCGACTTCATCGGGACGTTGCCCAACTTGGCCTTGGTCTGCCCCTCGAACTGCGGCTCTTGGAGCCGAACGGAGATGATGGCGGTGAGACCCTCTTTGATGTCGTCGTTCTTGAGGTTCTCGTCCTTCTCCTTGAGGAGGTTGCGAGCCCGGGCGTACTTGTTGACCGTGGTGGTCAACGCTGCTCGGAAGCCCTCTTCGTGCATGCCACCTTCGGTGGTGGAGATCCCGTTGGCGAAGGAGTGGATCGACTCGTAGTAGCCGCTATTCCACTGCAGGGCGACCTCCACCTCCATGGTCTCTTCGATCTGGGTGTAGGAGCACACCTTCTTGAAGAGCGACTCCTTGGAGGCGTTGAGGTGCTTGACGAAGTCGATGATGCCGCCGTTGTACTTGAACACCGTTGGGGTGGCATCGCGGCCTTGACGGAAGTCGGTGAACCGGATCTCGAGGCCCTTGTTCAAAAACGCCATGATCTGCAGGCGCTCGAGCACCGTCTGGGCTCGGAACTCGATCTCCTCGAAGATGCTCGGGTCGGGCCAGAAGCTGCACGTGGTACCGGTGCGGCCCTTGGGTGCTGGACCAGTCACCGCCAACTTGCCCTGGGGGGCGCCGCCGTCTTTGAACTCGATCTCGTAGTGGTCGCCGTTGCGGTCGACCTCGAGCACCAAGCGAGTGGACAGGGCGTTGACCACCGAGGCGCCCACGCCGTGGAGGCCGCCGGAGACCTTGTAGCCGCCGCCGCCGAACTTCCCACCGGCGTGCAGCACGGTGTAGACGACCTCAGCAGCCGAGCGGCCCGGGTAGCTCTTGTGCTCATCGACGGGGATACCCCGCCCATTGTCCGCAACCCGCACGCCGCCATCGGCGAGCAGTTGGACGTCGATGGTGGTGCAGTAGCCCGCCATGGCCTCGTCGACGGCGTTGTCGACGATCTCCCAGATCAGGTGGTGCAGGCCGGCGGGCCCGGTCGAGCCGATGTACATCCCCGGCCGAACGCGAACGGGCTCGAGGCCCTCGAGCACCGTGATGGCATCAGCGTCGTAGGAGCCCTTGTGGTTCTCGTTGTTGGTGGGACTCACGCTGCTCGCTCGAACGTTCCAACCACAGGCGCGGCCTCCACGGTGACAGATTCGGGGCGGGCGGTGATGCCTGGGAGGGGACCCCTCAGGTCTGCCCGCGCTGTGGAGAGATCCTACCCGATGGGGTGTTCATCCCCGGGCTTCATTGCGGTGCTCGCTGGGTGCGAATGACCGCTTCGAGCACGCCCGGCAGGTCGAGACCAAGCTCGGTGGCACGGATGCCGATGGAGCGCCACGCCAACTTGAGCGAGGTCGCCGTCAAGGCATCACCGCAGGCCACGGTGACGGTGCCCTCAAGCACCTTGGTAGGGGTAGAACCTGCCGCCAGCTCAGTGCCGACCAGCTCCTCCCAGCGATCGACGAGGGCGGTGAGCGAACCGGCGTCGGCCACCGTGAGCCGCCCGGTGACCTTGTCCAGTGCGGCCGACAGCGGCTTGGGTCCATCGAGATCCCGCCAACCCCGCCTAGCCATGATGCCCCCGCAGCTGCGCGATATCGACCACCGAAGCTGCTTCGACCTGGCGCGGCAGTGGCACTGCCGAGGTGATCAGGGTCTGGCCTGGTGGTAGCTCGGTGATGAGCCGGAGGGAGCGCTCGGGGTCAAGCTCGCTGAAGACGTCGTCGAGCAGCAGGATCGGTGGGTGGCCGAGTTGTGCGGTGACCAAGCGATGCACCCCCAGTCGCAGGCTGAGGGCCAAGCAACGCTGCTCCCCTTGGGAAGCTTGCGAGCGTGCCTCTCGGCCGTTGAGCGTGAGTTGGAGGTCGTCACGGTGCGGCCCAACGGTCGAGACACCTCGGCGGACGTCTTCAACTCGGGCACGCCGAAGAGCATCGAGGAGACCTCCTTCGGCCGAGCACTGGTAGTGCATTTGCACCCGCTGGGCGTCGTCGCCGGCCAAAGATTGGTAGGCCCGCTCAACCTCGGCTTCGAGTGAGTGGCACAACCCTCGGCGCAACTCGATCAGCTTCTGGCCAGCACCACCGAGTCGGTCGTCCCACACCTCCAAGGTGGCTTCGGCCTCAGACGAGAGCCGACCACGGCACTGCCGCAACAGCGCCGAACGTTGCCGCAAGGCTCGATCCACATCTTCCAAGATCCCGCCAGCGGAGGGCTGGAGCAGGCTGAGGGCGTCATCGAGGAGGTCGCGTCGGCCTGCGGGACCTCCTCGGACCACCACCAGATCTTCAGGGGAGAAAGTGGAGACCGCTACCGCCTCCGCGAGATCGCGGCGCGACCGCGCTGGTTGGCGGTTGATCAGGACCTTGGAGCGACCAACCTTGGCCATCTCGGCCTCGATCTGCACCTCTCGGCCGCCGACCTCAAGCCAAGCCCGCAAGAGGGCGTGGGATGCTCCCTGGGAGACCATGGCCTCTCGGGTAGAACCGCGGAAGCTCCGGCCGGTGCCGAGGTAACCCACCGCTTCGAGAATTGAGGTCTTCCCGGTGCCGTTGGGTCCCACGATGACCGTGGTGGCTCCTGGGTCGGGCTCAAAGACCGTCGAGGCGAAGATCCGAAAGCTCGAGAGGTCGAGCCGGAGCAGCCCCACGATGCCGCTAGGCCACCCGGACCGGCATGAGCAGGTAGCGGAAGTCAGCCTGCTCGGCGCTACGGACCGTCGCTGGGCGGCTGGCATCGGTGGACTCGATGAGCACCTCATCGCTGAGCACCGCGTCGATGCCATCGATCAAGTACGACGGGTTGAAGGCGATGGTGATGTCCTCACCGGTGTAGTCCCCATCAACGGTTTCGGACGCGTCGCCATCTTGGGACTTGACGGCGAGGTCGACCCCTCCTGCTCGCATCGAGAGGCGCACCGGAGTGGTGTTGTCTCGCACGAGGAGCCGCACCCGTCGGACCGCAGCGAGGAGACTCTCCTTACCAACGACCAACTGGTTTGGGTAACTCTCCGGGATGAGCTGGCGGTAGTCGGGGTAGGTGCCCTCGAGGAGCCGAGTCGAGATGGTGACGTTGGCCGTGGTGAAGGCGATTTCGTTCGCTGAACTGGCCACGCCGACGCTGGCGTCGTCGCCTGCACCAGCGGCAGTGGTCAGTCGTTGGAGCTCGGCGAGTGCTCGCGCTGGAACCAAGATGTCTCGCTCAGCAGCGAGTACTGAAGATCCCGCCAGGTCTCGAAGGGCGAGCCGGTAGCTGTCGGTGGCCACCATGCGGACGGTGTCGCCGTAGTTGGTGAGCAGGACACCGGTTAGTAACGGCCTGGCATCGTCAGACGACGAAGCCCGGACCACTTGGCGGAGCCCTTCAGCCAGCGCTTGGGTGCCGAGTTGGGTGGTGGGGGCGCCAACAGCAGAGACGGTTGGGAACTCCATCGGCGGGTAGGCCCGGATCCCGAAGTGCGAACGAGCTGCAGCGATGTCAACGCGATCCTCGTTCGTGTCGAGGGTCAGCGCTCCAGGCTCGAGGGATCGCACGATGTCGGTGGCAAGCCGAGCTGGGACCACCGTTGAGCCATCAGCAATGCCGATGACCTCGAGCTCCACTCGGATGGCGAGGTCGAGATCGGTTCCAGTGATGGTCAGCAAGTTGCCTTCGCAGTGGAGCAGGAGCCCGGACAGCACAGGGGACGATCCTCGGCTTGCGACTGCCCGGCCAGCGGTGGCGAACGCCTCAGCCAGGGAATCTCGTTCAGATCGAAACTTCACGTTGCCTCACTCTCGGTTGTTCGACGTTGGGCCTCAACAGGTTGATCTCTAAGAAGAACAGTTGTAGTAGGTCCTGTGGATTGTGGAGTACTTGGTGAAACCGCTGCTCAGGTCGTCTTTTGAGGATCCCCTGCCATCGAGGCCCCGGTGGAAAACCTGACAGGGTAAGGACTGAGAACCACAGTGGCTGTTGAGAACCGTTGTGCTCTCCCCACCTTGCTCAGGACCAACCCCCATGGTGAACCGACGTTGTCCACAGGTTACGCACTCCGCTTCAACTCAATTTCCAGCGAGGTGACCTGCTCGTAGATCTGGCGACGTTCGGACATCTGCCCGGTGATCTTCTCCACGGCGTTGATGCAGGTGGTGTGATCACGACCACCGAACACTCGACCAATGGCTGGGTAGGAGTAGTCGGTCAGCGTTCGCACGAGGTACATCGCCACGTGCCGAGCGGTCACGAGTGGCCGAGCTCGTCGGGGTCCCACCAACTCCTCCACGCTGAAGCCGTAGGTAGCCGCGGTAGCGGCCAGGATCATGTCGGGGGTGATGAGGCGGGGCTCGCCGGCCGAGACGATGTCCGCCAGCACCCGCTCGGCGAGCGGCATGGTGACCTGCTCGTGGTTGAGGTTGGCGAAGGCGGTGACCCGAATGAGCGCACCTTCGAGCTCTCGAATGTTGTCGCGCACGTGGGTGGCGATGAACTCGAGGACCTCGTCGGGCACGAAGGTCCGCTCGAGCTCGGCCTTGGTGCGCAAGATGGCGAGGCGGGTCTCGAGGTCGGGGGGGTCGATCTCTGCCAACAAGCCCGACAGCAGGCGACTGCGGAGTCGATCCTCCAAGGTCTCGATCGACTTCGGCGGCCGATCCGAGGTTAAGACGATCTGCTTCCCGGCTTGGTGGAGATCGTTGTAGGTGTGGAACAGCTCCTCTTGGAGCCCTTCTTTGTTCTGCATGAACTGCACATCGTCGATGAGCAGCACGTCGCACTCTCGGTAGTGCCGCTTGAACGCAATGGTGGACTGTCCTCGGCGAATGGCGTCGACGTAGTCGTTCAAGAAGGTCTCGGTAGTGACGTAGAGCACCCGGTGGCCCCGGTAGTTCTCCAAGATGTAGTTGCCGATGGCGTGGAGGAGGTGGGTCTTCCCCAGACCAGAGGCCCCGTAGATGAACAGCGGGTTGTAGCTGCGCCCTGGCGTCTCCGCCACCGTTTGGGCTGCAGCGAAGGCCAGACGGTTCGAGGAAGCTGAGACGAAGGTCTCAAAGGTGAATCGGGGGTCGAGTTTGACCGACCCGGCCTCTCGTTGCTGTTCGCGAGGTCGGGTGGCGACCGCAGGCGCCACCGCAGGGGCGACCAGCTCTTGGACCGGCTCGGGCACCACGCCCCGGTCGTCGACCCGGATGACCACCTCGAGGGGTTCGTCAGCTTCAACCGCCAGCGACTCAGAGATCAGGGGCAAGAACCGGTCCACGATTCGGGCCCGGACCACCTGGTTGGGGACCGAGAGGACCAAGGTGTCCCCTTCCAAATCCACAGGGGTGATTTCGGAGAGGTACATCTGCCACACCGCGTCAGACACCTGTCCTCGCAAGGCTGATGCGCATCGGTCCCAGACCTCAGCGATGTTCTCCACGCGTTCCTCCACCGACCAAAGCCCCGGGTCATCCACAGCACTATCCACAGGTGTGGAGTGCCGACACGAACCTTGGGGACAGGCAACCTACACCCTCGCCGGACCGTCGACTAGTGGCG
>CAINFA010000027.1 GCA_903847955.1 uncultured Actinomycetes bacterium | reverse complement strand
CCCGGTCAGGGTTGGCCCATCTTCGTCAGCGAAGCCGAGCTCTTGGCGAATGCGGTGGTGCCAGTACTCAGCGAGGGCTTCCGCCATCTCGACGCCGAGGCCGTGCAGGAACAGGTACTCCTGGTAGCGGTTCTCGGCGAAGAGCTCCGCAGCACGCTCGGAGACCCGAGAGCCCATGGTAACCACCATGAACGAGGCGTAGTCCTTCTCCAAAGAACCGACAGGTCGGAAGAAGTCCGAGATGCACAGGTAGGGGTCGACGCTCTGGCGCGGGAAGTGGAACCGAGTCCGCTCCGTGGTCCGGTCATCATCGGTCCAGATGATGAGGTCTTGGCCATCGGCGTTGGCGGGGAAGTGGCCGTAGGCGACTTGGGGGATGAGGAGGTCATCTTCCTTCGCAATGGCGAGCTGCTCGCGAAGCGTGGCACGGACCCTCGTCTTAAACGCCGGGTCATCTTCACCGTCTTCGGGTCGGAATCCCCACTGGTTGCGGAAGAGGGCGGTCTCGTTGAGGAAGCTGGCGATTTCGTCAATGCCGATGCCCTTGGCGACCCGACTGCCGAGGAACGGCGGAGCGAAGAGCGCGTTGTCGAGCGCGACTGAGGGCGCTCGCTCGGGCAGGCCCTCTGGGGCTTCTGCTTCGCCGCGGAATCGGCGGTTGACGTTCTTCGTTGACAGTTCACGGCCGAAGAGTGGGTCATCTTCACCCGTGCGCTTCAGTTCTTGGAGGCGATCCATCGTGCGCAGGCCCTCGAAGGCATCACGGCCGTAGAAGACCCGCCCCTGGTAGGTCTCGCGAAGGTCTCGCTCGACGTAGGTACGGGTGAGGGCTGCACCGCCGAGGAGGACCGGGATCTGGCTGAGGCCCCGAGCGTTGAGCTCTTCTAAGTTCTCGCGCATGATGAGCGTCGACTTCACGAGGAGACCCGACATGCCGAGGGCATCGGCGTCGTGCTCCTCGACCGCTTGGATCATCTCGGCGATGCCGATCTTGATGCCGAGGTTGATGACCTCGTAGCCGTTGTTGGTGAAGATGATGTCCACCAAGTTCTTGCCGATGTCGTGGACGTCACCCTTCACCGTGGCCAAGACAATGGTGCCCTTGCCGCCTTGGTCAGCCTTCTCCATCTTCGGTTCCAAGTAGGCAACCGCCTGCTTCATGGTCTCGGCTGAGGAGAGCACGAAGGGGAGCTGCATCTCGCCGCTGGCGAAGAGATCGCCGACGACCTTCATCCCCTCGAGGAGGAGGTCGTTGACGATGGAGAGCGGGGCGTAGCCGGCGGTGATGGCGGCTTCCAAGTCGTCGTCGAGTCCGACCCGATTCCCGTCGATGATGCGACGCTTCAAGCGCTCTTCGATGGGGAGGTTGGCGTCCATGGCGTTGTCGGCCTTGGCCGTGGTCTTGCCCTCGAAGAGCTGGAGGAGCTTCTGCAGCGGGTCGTAGTCCGCGGTGCGACGGTCGTAGATGAGGTCGAGGCAGGTTTCCCGGGCCTCGGGGTCAATCTTGGCCAGCGGCATGATCT
>CAINFA010000026.1 GCA_903847955.1 uncultured Actinomycetes bacterium | reverse complement strand
CCCGGTCAGGGTTGGCCCATCTTCGTCAGCGAAGCCGAGCTCTTGGCGAATGCGGTGGTGCCAGTACTCAGCGAGGGCTTCCGCCATCTCGACGCCGAGGCCGTGCAGGAACAGGTACTCCTGGTAGCGGTTCTCGGCGAACAGTTCTGCGGCGCGCTCAGAGACCCGAGAACCCATGGTGACCACCATGAACGAGGCGTAGTCTTTCTCGGACGAACCCACGGGTCGGAAGAAGTCCGAAATGCACAGGTAGGGGTCAACGCTCTGGCGGGGGAAGTGGAACCGCGTCCGTTCGGTCGTTCGGTCATCATTGGTCCAGATGATGAGGTCTTGGCCGTCGGCGTTGGCGGGGAAGTGGCCGTAGGCCACCTGGGGGATGAGGAGGTCGTCCTCCTTGGCGATGGCGAGCTGCTCACGCAGCGTGGCCCGCACCCTGGTCTTGAACGCCGGGTCATCTTCTCCGTCGTCGGGACGAAATCCCCACTGGTTGCGGAAGAGGGCGGTCTCGTTGAGGAAGCTGGCGATTTCGTCAATGCCGATGCCCTTGGCCACCCGACTGCCGAGGAACGGCGGCGTGAAGAGGGGGTTGTCGAGGGCGACCGACGGCGCCCGTTCGGGGAGACCCTCGGGTGCCTCGGCTTCGCCTCGGAACCGTCGGTTCACGTTCTTGGTCGACAATTCGCGACCGAAGAGCGGGTCGTCTTCTCCCGTGCGCTTGAGCTCTTGGAGGCGATCCATCGTGCGCAGGCCCTCGAAGGCATCACGGCCGTAGAAGACGCGCCCCTGGTAGGTCTCGCGAAGGTCTCGCTCGACGTAGGTGCGGGTGAGTGCGGCACCGCCGAGGAGGACGGGAATGTGGTTGAGACCCCGAGCGTTCAGCTCTTCTAAGTTCTCGCGCATGATGAGCGTGGACTTCACGAGCAGCCCTGACATGCCCAGCGCGTCGGCACCATGTTCTTCAACCGCTTGGATCATCTCGGCGATGCCGATCTTGATGCCGAGGTTGATGACCTCGTAGCCGTTGTTGGTGAAGATGATGTCCACCAAGTTCTTGCCAATGTCGTGGACGTCGCCTTTGACGGTTGCCAGCACGATGGTTCCCTTGCCGCCTTGGTCTGCCTTTTCCATCTTGGGTTCTAAGTAGGCAACCGCCTGCTTCATCGTCTCGGCGGAGGAGAGCACGAAGGGGAGCTGCATCTCGCCGCTGGCGAAGAGATCGCCGACGACCTTCATCCCTTCGAGGAGGAGGTCGTTGACAATGCTCAGCGGTGCGTAGCCAGCGGTGATGGCTGCTTCGAGGTCGTCTTCTAACCCCACGCGATTGCCGTCAATGATGCGTCGCTTGAGGCGCTCTTCGATCGGCAGGTCGGCGTCCATGGCGGTGTCGGCCTTGGCCGTGGTCTTGCCCTCGAAGAGCTGGAGGAGCTTCTGCAGCGGGTCGTAGTCCGCGGTGCGACGGTCGTAGATGAGGTCGAGGCAGGTTTCCCGGGCCTCGGGGTCAATCTTGGCCAGCGGCATGATCT
>CAINFA010000025.1 GCA_903847955.1 uncultured Actinomycetes bacterium | reverse complement strand
TTCGAGTGGTCGGTGCTCGACTGGAACGAGCCCTCCATCGCCTTCTACCGCTCGCTCGGCGCCACACCGCTCGAGGAGTGGACCACGTGGCGCCTCGAGGTTCCCCTCGAGGGCTGATCACCCGAGCGGATCTAGCTCCACCCCTGCTCGGTAGTGGTCGATGCGACCTTCGCCGAGTTGTCGGCGCCCATCCCCATCGACGACCAACGCTGCATCGGGGTGCAAGGCCACCACGTCGGCCACCGATGGTGCGAGGGCGACGGTGCGGGCGAGGCGATGCCCTTCGGGGTCATCGCCATCGTCGCCCACTCCCGTCACCACCACGAGGTCGGTGACCAACCCCAGCCCCACGGTGAGTCCACCGCCCCGAGGATCAACCATGGGGTCCGCCACCGCCATCGCAGCAGCCCCCGACGCCACAACCGGCACTCCAAGCGCATGCGCCCCGGTGATCGCAGCCCAGGTCGCGGTGGACTTCAGGGTCGCCACGAGGTGCAAGGCGCTCCCTCCACCGATCCAGATTGCCGACGCGTCGGTGATCCGCTGCGACATGGCCGCGTCGTCGGCTTCTGACCGAGTGAGCACCATCAGCCCTTCGAGCTCGATGCCGAGCGGTCCCAAGGTCCCGAGCGCCTCCACCACGGATCGCTCGGGCCCAGTGAAGGCGGACGCGGTGGGCAAGAGCACGACCGAGGTCAGCCCGAGGGAAGCAGCCACCAGCGCCACCGTCTGGGGAGCCTGGGTCATGTGGTCGGCGCCGAGCAGGATGAGTGGACCGCTGCTCGTCGTCATCGCTCCATGGTGCCATGGCACGAGCTGCGAGATGGCCTTCGCTCGACCTGCGAACTACCATTCGGCCATGACCATCGAGAGCGTCGGCATCATCGGTTCAGGCATCATGGGTTCAGGCATCGCCGAGGTGGCGGCCGCGACGGGGCACACCGTGGTGCTGCGGAGTCGCAGCCAAGCCACGGCTGACGCCATGGTGAAGGGTCTCGAGAAGTCCCTGGCCAAGCAGGTCGAGCGAGGCAAGCGCACCGAGGCCGAGCGCGACGAGATCTTGGCGCGCGTCTCGACCACCGTCGACCTCCACAAGCTGGCCGACTGCGACCTCGTCATTGAGTCCGTGGTGGAAGACCTCGAGGTCAAGAAGCACCTCTTCGCCGAGCTCGACCTCGTGATGAAGCCGAGCGCCATCATCGCCACGAACACCTCGACCCTCCCAGTGGTGGAGATGGCCGTCGCCACCTCACGGCCGGAGAAGGTCTGCGGCGTGCACTTCTTCAACCCGGCCCCGGCGATGGCGCTGGTGGAGATCGTCCGGCCGCTCACCGCCTCTGAGGAGACCATCGCCGAGGTGGTCGACTTCGCCACCCGGTGCGGCAAGGACCCGGTCGAGGTCGCTGACCGGGCGGGCTTCATCGTCAACGCGCTGCTGTTCCCCTACCTCAACGACGCCGTGGGGCTGATGGAGCAAGGGGTGGCCACCAAGGAGGGCATCGACGCTGCGATGAAGGGTGGGTGCGGGTTCCCCATGGGCCCCTTCGCCCTGCTCGACCTGGTCGGGCTCGACACCTCGGTCTCGATCCTCGACGCGCTGTACGCCGAGACCAAGGACCCCGGCTCCAACGCCGCCCCCACCTTGCGACGCATGGTGGCGGCAGGACACCTCGGCCGCAAGTCCGGCCGAGGCTTCTACGACTACCAGCGCTAGGGGAACCATGGCTGCAGATGAGGTGAAGAAGGCGTCCGCTCCGTGGGTGATGCGGACCTACTCGGGGCACTCCACCGCCACGGCCTCGAACGCGCTGTACCGGACCAACTTGGCCAAGGGGCAGACCGGACTCTCCATCGCCTTCGACCTGCCCACCCAGACCGGCTACGACCCCGACGACCCCAAGGCCTCGGGCGAGGTAGGCAAGGTTGGGGTGCCCGTCGCGCACCTCGGGCACATGCGCCAGCTGCTCGAGGCCATCCCCGTCGAGGACATGAACACCTCGATGACGATCAACGCCACCGCTGCGTGGCTGCTCGGGCTCTACCTGGCCCACGCTGATGAGCAGGGTGCGAACTTCGCCAAGCTCTCGGGCACCACCCAGAACGACATCGTCAAGGAGTACCTGTCTCGGGGCACGTTCATCTTCCCGCCCCAGGCCAGCCTCCGGCTGATCGTGGACATGATCGCCTACACCGTGGTCGAGGTCCCGAAGTGGAACCCGATCAACGTCTGCAGCTACCACCTCCAAGAGGCAGGTGCCACCCCGGTCCAAGAGATCGCCTACGCCCTCGCCACCGCCATCGGCGTCCTCGATGCGGTGCGTGACTCGGGCAAGGTGCCCGCGGCGCTGCTACCCGAGGTGGTCGGCCGAATCAGCTTCTTCTGCAACGCCGGGATCCGCTTCGTCGAAGAGACCTGCAAGATGCGGGCCTTCACCAAGCTCTGGGACGAGCTGTGCCAGACCCGCTACGGCGTGGAGGACCCCAAGCTCCGCCGCTTCCGCTACGGCGTCCAGGTGAACTCGCTCGGCCTCACCGAGCAGCAGCCGGAGAACAACGTCACCCGCATCGTCCTCGAGGCCCTCGGGGTCACCTTGTCCAAAGACGCAAGAGCCCGGGCGCTGCAGCTGCCGGCGTGGAACGAGGCGTTGGGGCTTCCGCGGCCTTGGGACCAGCAGTGGAGTCTTCGGATCCAGCAGGTGCTGGCCTTTGAGACCGACCTGCTCGAGTACGGCGACCTCTTCGAAGGCTCGGTGGTCATCGAAGCCGAGACCACCAAGCTGGCTGAGGCAGCACGAGCCGAGCTCGAGGAGGTGCTCGCCCTCGGTGGTGCCTTCGAGGCGGTGGAGGAGCTCAAGCGACGCCTAGTGCGCTCCCAGGCCGAGCGAGTCCGGCGGATTGAGACCGGCGAGCAGGTGGTCATCGGGGTCAACGCCTTCACCGAGACCGCCGAGTCGCCGCTGCAGAGCGACGAGCTCGAGGCCATCATGAAGGTCGACCCGGCAGTTGAAGCCGAGCTCATCGCCGACGTCACCGCCTGGCGGGCGGGTCGCGACCAAGCAGCGGTGGACGCTGCGCTGGCCGAGCTCATCGCAGTGGCGGGCTCTGCGGACCCCGCCGACAACATCATGGTTCCAACCATCGCCCTCGCCAAGGCTGGCGGCACGACGGGCGAGTGGGCCGGCGCGTTACGCCAGGCCTTCGGAGAGTTCCGGGCCCCCACGGGGATCAGCGGTGGCACCGGCCATCGGGGCCAAGAACTCGCTGACGTGGTCGAGCGCTCGAAGGCCATCACCGAGTCCACCGGCCAGCCCCCTCGGCTGCTCGTGGCCAAGCCCGGACTCGATGGCCACTCCAATGGCGCCGAGCAGATTGCGGTGGCAGCTCGAGACGGTGGCTTCGAGGTGATCTACCAAGGCATCCGGCTGACCCCAGCGGAGATCGTGGCCGCAGCGGTCGACGAGGATGTCGACGTGGTGGGGATCTCCATCCTGTCGGGATCCCACCTCCAGCTCGTGCCCGAGATCATCGAGGGGCTGTGCACGGCGGGGTCCACGGCCAAGGTGGTGGTCGGCGGCATCATTCCGCCCGAGGATGCGCTCAGCCTGGAGGCCAACGGCGTGGCGGCGGTGTTCACCCCGAAGGACTTCGAGTTCCACAAGATCCTGCACACCCTGCTCGACCTGGTCGAGGCGGGGCGAGCTGGTTGACCTCAGGCCCTAGCTGGCGCCGCCGATGAAGGCGGCCAGCTCGGCTGGGACGAAGTTGTTCTCGGTGGTGGTCTCGGCCTCGACCAGTTCCACCAGCTTGTCGGCCACCTCTTGGGGATCGGCTTGGTTGGCGGTGACCATCTGGCCGACCGCTTGGAAGAGCTCGGTGGCACCAGCATTGACGGACTGGTCCGAGAACCACTCCCACATCGAGGCGGCCATGGTGTCGTTGAAGCCGGTTTGGTAGGGACCGGGGTTGATCAAGGTCACGTCGACGCCAAGGGCGGCGAGCTCTCCACGCATGGCCTTACCCATGGCCTCGAGTGCGAACTTGGTCATCGAGTAGGGGCCGAAGGTGGCCGCTGCCAGCACGCCGGCGATGGAGCTCATGATGATGATCCGGCCCGAGCCCTTGGCCACCATCTTGGGGACCACCTGCTGGGTGATGGCCATGGTCCCAAAGACGTTGACGTCGAAGAGGCGCCGCACTCGGTCGATCGGCACATCGGCGATGGGGCCAGTCTGGCCCGCGCCGGCGTTGTTGATCAGCACGTCGAGGTCGTAGCCCGCTGCCCGCTCAACGTCCGCGGTCGTGATGTCGATGCGAATGACCTCGAGTTCAGGCACCTCGGCGCTGAGGGCTGCTGCTTGGGCGTCAGTTTCGGTGGAGGCGATCACGTGGTGCCCACGTGCCTGGAGGGAGATCGCAGCAAGCTTGCCAAACCCTGAGCCTGCGCCGGTGATGAGGACGGTCTTTGCCATGGCTGCACCCTAGATCGACCAGCCCAGTGATGCCGGTGCTCCTAGCCTTGGTCCATGGACACGCAGATCTTCCGGGTGACGGTGCGCGGTCGCTTCGGCGAGCTGTCCGAAGCGGCCCACGCCTACCTCGTGGGTCACGTCGACGAGCACCGCATCGAGCGCTCTGGCTACACCCCTGAGGGCACCTTCACCTACGACGAACGGATCGCCTTCTTCAACCTCCGCTCCGAGGTTCGCACCACCGAACACGACGGTGCGGCTGCCGCTGGGGCGATCGGACTGGCCGAGGCCGAAACGTTCTTGTCCACCATGGGCTTCAGCCACCGGGGCCTCAAGGTGACCGTGACCGACCTGTCGAAGATGTGGGAGGCGGCCTCTCGCCGCCCGAGAGCTCAGCGCTCGGGGGGAATGGAGTAGGTCACCTGGGCCTTGGCCACGAGGGCTTCTGGGGTGCTGATCGAGGCGATGCCAACCTCCACCACCGCCAACTGGCGACCAAGTTTGAGCACGGCGGCTCGGCCCACGCAGTGCTCGAGGGCAGGCTTGCGCAGGAAGTCGATGTGGAGGCTGGTGGTCACCGCCAAGGCCACCGGGCCGATCTGGGACAAGATGGCCAGCCAGGCGGCGGAATCGGCGAAGGTCATCATGGCCGGACCCGACAAGGTGCCTCCGGGCCGACCGTGTCGGTCGGTCACCTTGAGCACCATGTCGATGCCGCCTGGGTCCACCCCAGTCACGCCGTACAGCTCGCTCGAGCCGGGGAAGGCGCGCTCCAAGAAGGCCTCGAGCTCCTCTGGGCTCATCTTGGGTTCAGGCACTAGCGACGCCGAGCGGGCCGCTGCGCGTGACCCGGCCCGAACCAACGGCCCGAGAAACGCCAGGCACTGCTGGCAGTCGGCGCAGGTGCAGCCACCACCACCTGGGAGAGCGAGCTGACCGCAGCTGCCACCATGGCCACGACCTCAGGGGGCGGGGCAGGCTTCGAGCGCAAGGTGAGGTCGAACTCGGTCACAGCGGGATGTTGCCGTGCTTGCGCTGGGGCAGCTGCTC
>CAINFA010000024.1 GCA_903847955.1 uncultured Actinomycetes bacterium | reverse complement strand
GTTCTCGGAGTCCATCACCGAGTACCGAGGAGCAGATGGTTCGCTGGTGGTCACCGCCAGAGCCGTTGGTGTGCTCACCGCCCAACCGGTCAAGGAGGCTTGAGATGCTGCGTGCGAGTGCGCTCGCTGTAGGCGACGTCCACGAGCAGGTGGTGGTCGACAACCTGACCCGAACCCAGATCGTGCAGTATGCCGGGGCCTCGGGGGACTACAACCCGATCCACACCGATGAGGTCTTCGCCACCCAAGTGGCGGGGTACCCCTCGGTCTTCGCCCACGGCATGTTGACTATGGGGATGACCGGCAAGCTCCTCACCGATCTGGTCGGTGACGGACAACTCTTGAGCTACGGCGGCCGCTTCACCTCCCAGGTCTGGCCCGGGGACACCTTGGTGGCCCGGGCAACCGTGACCTCGATCGACGATGTCGACGGTGCGGTGGTGGCCAGCTTCGAGGTGGCAACCACCAACCAAGCTGGGGTGGTGGTGTTCCAAGGCAACGCCACCGCTTGGGTGCAGGCTGGTTGAGGAAGAACGCCGAGGAGCGGTCCACCAAGAGGCGCCAAAGGCGGTGCGGTGCTCGACGTTCCGCCCCAGATCTGGGGATTCATGGCCACCGTGACAAGCAGGCCTCGCACTTGTAGGGTGCGGACGTGCTCGGTGGGGGGAAGTTCATGGGTTCACGCCGTTGGTTGCGAGCCGGTATCGGTCGAGGCGCTGGTCCCCATCGGCTGACGCGTGGCATCGTCGCCACCACCGTGGTGCTGGCATCGCTGGTGGGCCTCGGCGAGGGGGCGGGAGCCTCCACCACGCCGACCACGATCAGCATCGTCAACCTGAGCAACCAGCGCGTTGATCTGGTCACCTTGCACGCCACCTTGGAGGATCCCATCGGGATTGACCTGACCGAACCGGTCGGGGTGCAAGCGGCGTCGGGACAAGCCACCATCGAGCTCTCGGTGCCGAGCCACGTGGTGGTCAAGGGCCTTGAGACCTTCGACGGTCGCACTGGGCAACGGATCGACCTGACCTGGCACTGCCAAGGCCATGGCCGACATGCCTCGTGCTCCACCCCGCTCAACATGGCAACCTACGACGCCGCCTGGGTCCCGAGCGATGGGCTCTACGTCGCTGCCGTGGTGGAGAACGATCTCGCCCAGGGTTCGGTGGTGTCGCAACCCATCACGGTGACGGGCCAGCTGCCTGGTTCGGCGCCGATGACCACCTCGGTGCCGGTGGCCATTGGACCAAGTGGCGTGGCGCAGCTGTCGGTGCTGCGCAGCAGCTACCCCACCCTTGGCCTTGGTGCCTCTGGGGCGGTGGAGTTGGGACTTCGCAACGTGGGGTCGACCCCGGCGAGCGCCACCACCGGCGCACCGCTGGCTGGCCTCGAGAACCCGCTACCACCTGGGCTGGTGGTGGGATGGACCGACGAGTCCACCGATGCGTGGTCGTGCACGGGACCCCAGAACGGTGAGCCGAGCTGCACCTACACCGGGCCGAGCCTGGCGGCAGGGGGAACCTCGGAGCCGCTGATCTTGTCCTATCGGACCCCTGCCACCGCTGCGGGGATTGGTGCGAAGGGCGTTGCCAAGCACTGGAGCACCGCACTGGTGGAGGCCGGTCCCTACGGCGAGGCGGTCTCGAGCGCCTTCGGCCAGCAGTTGCGAGTGGTCCCACACCTGCCGGTGCGGCTCGAGGTTTCGGTCAAGACGCCGGGTGGACAGTCCCTCGTCATCGGCGGGTCTCGGCAGGTCCTCATCGGCGAGGAGGTCTCCAATGGCGCACCCAGCGGGCTGACCAACTCCCTGGTGCTGCCCAAGGGCACCTCCATCGCCGCAGTCGATGTCGATGGCTGGAGCTGTCCGGCGGGGAGCGGCACCGTCACCTGCCGCCACGCTGCACCCAT
>CAINFA010000023.1 GCA_903847955.1 uncultured Actinomycetes bacterium | reverse complement strand
TCCTCGAAGAAGCCGTCCGCTTGAGCGACGCGCTCGTCGAGCTCATCGACGATCCCGAGGTCTACGGACTCGCCGCGCTGTTGACCCTGACCGACGCCCGCCGAGGAGCCCGCAATGGCTCGGGAGGCGAACTCATCGACCTCCAGAGCCAGGATCGTGCGTCGTGGGACTCCGCCAAGATCCAGAGGGGCCTGGACCTCCTCGTCGCAGCGAATGGCTTCGCTCGACCGGGTCCCTACCAACTCCAAGCCATGATTGCTGCCGTTCACGCCAAGAGCCCCTCGGCGCACGAGACCGATTGGTCCACGATCTGCGACCTCTACGACGGCTTGATCGTGCTCGTCCCCTCGCCGATCGTGGCGATGAATCGTGCGGTCGCCGTGGGGCACGCGAGGAGTCCCGAGGAGGGGCTGGCCCTGCTCGAGGAAGCGTCGCTGTCCTTCGCGCTCTCTGAGCACCATCGGTTTCACGCCGCACGGGGCCACCTGTTCGAGCTCGTGGGCGATGCGAGTCGAGCGGAGGCAGCGTGGAGGTGCGCTGCTGCCCTCGCACCCTCTGCCCACGAGCAAGCGGCACTCGGAAAGCGCGCTGCGTCCTGTGGCACTGCAGCGCCACGGTGAACGATCACTTCGACCCAGCCGGTCCTGGAACGCTCGTGGTATCGGGGTCCGAGACGCCAGTTGAGCGATACCGGATCGATGCCGCCCTCGCCACGACTCGACCCCGAAGGACGCACCCGACGTGCGGCGCAGCGCTGCTCGGGACGGGCTCTCCATCACTTCGAACGAGAGTCGTCCGGCGATGACCGGCGAAGGGTTCGTTGAGGCGAGGTGCTCCGCCCCAGAGGCGCTGCGATGCGAAAGGGCTCCCAGAGCAGGACTCGAACCTGCAACCTAGCGATTAACAGTCGCTTGCTCTGCCAATTGAGCTATCTGGGAAGGACGACGAGGCTCGACGTTAGCAGCCCGAGCCCGTGGTGGGCAGCGGGTTAATCATCTTCGAGGTAGGCGAGGAACTGAGCGGTGGCTTCGTTGTTCCGCAGCTTGTAGAGCGTGCGCGCTTCGATCTGCCGGACCCGCTCTTTGGTCACCCCAAAGTGGTGACCCACTTCGTCGAGGGTCCGGATCTTGCCGTCACCGATCCCGAACCGCATGGCCACGATCTCGCGCTCTCGAGGCTCGAGATCCTCGAGCACCTTCCGCAGCGAAGCGTCGAGCTGGTGGAGTTCGGCCACCTTGCCGGGGTTCTCGGCGGTGGCGTCCTCGATCATGTCGCCGATGGCGAAGCCACCATCATCACCCACGGGCTGTTCGATCGAGATGGTGTCTTGGTTGAAGGTGAGCAGTTCATCGATCCGCTCGGCGCTGATGCCCACGGCGTCTGCTACCTCGGCTGAGGAGGGCTCCCGGCCCAGCTGCTGGTGCAAGCTGCGCTGGGTGTAGATCACCTGGTTGATGGCCTCCACCAGGTGGACGGGGATCCTGATGGTACGTGCCTGGTCCGCCAAGGCCCTCGTGATGGCTTGGCGGATCCACCAGGTGGCGTAGGTCGAGAAGCGGAAGCCCTTGTCAGGATCGAAGCGGTCCACGGCCTTCATCAGACCGATGTTGCCCTCTTGGATGAGGTCCAAGAAGGCCACCCCACGGTTGCGGTAGCGCTTGGCGATGGAGACCACGAGCCTGAGGTTCGACTCGGTGAGCCGCAGCTTGGCCCGCTCGCCCCGCCTCGCCTCGAGTTTGAGACCGGTGCGCTCCTCGGGTCCTGCACCCGCCGCCAAGCGCTCTTGGGCGGCGACCCCACGTCGCAGCTCGGTGGCGAGCTCGACCTCTTCCTCTGCGGTCAGCAGCGCCACCTTGCCAATCTCGTGCAGGTAGCTCCGGACAGCATCTGAGCCATCGCCGCTGATCTGGGCGGGAGGCGAACTCGGCGACTTCGCAACGGCGGCCGGACGCTTGGCCGGCACCTCAGGGGCGCCTTGCGGCGCCACAGGCACTGGCTCGGACAAGATCTCCGTCAAGTCACCGTGGAGTTCTTCATGTGCGATCGGCTCGTCGACCACCACGATGCCGGCGGTCTCAATTTGGGAGAGCACGTGGAGCAAGGTGTCCTCGGTCAGGTCGACGTGCGGGAGGGCCTCGACGATGTCGTCGTGGCTCAGCTGACCCAGCCGCTGGCCCGCTCGCAGCAGCGCCCCAAAGTCGAAGGTGCTGATCTGCGCAGGCAGTGCCGAGGCGCCGGCGGCGAGCTCGTCGCCTGCAACGAGGTCACCGCTCATCTCGGGATGCCTCCACGGTCAGCCACGCTAGCAATTCAGTCTCGGCGCGTTCTCGAGCTCCGGTGACCTCCAGCTCTTCGAGCCATCGCTTGACCTTGGCTGCATCAGCGTTCAGCGCCTTGAGCGACGCTGGCTCGAGCCGGGCTCGCTGGCTCAGGTGGTCGAGCGCTCGACGGGCACTGAGGCGGAGCAACTGGGCGACGACCGCATCGACGGGGTCCCCCAGTTCGGTGACCTCGAGGGCGGGTTCTTCGACGATGAGCTGGCGGAGCAGCGTGGCCACATCCTCGTCGGCCTCCTCGACCGCGTCCTGGAGGCTGGCGGCATCGAAGAGCGCCTCGATGGCGCGTCGCTGGAGCCGGTCGGTGAACAAGAACGGCTCGATGCGGTGCGCCACTGCTTCGGGTCGATGCACGGCGATCCGGAGGCCCTCGAGCCCAGGTCGCTGGCTCGGGTCTGCGGGTCTCGGCCGAGCGTGGGGCGCAGCATCACGCCGTGGCACCTCCCTCGTCGCCTCGGCACCCAAGGCCTCCCGCTTGGAGGGGTCGCGCCGCAACTCCTCGAGCCGAGGGCGCAGCCGTGCCGCGTCGAGTCGGCACCGGTCCGCCACCGTCATCAGGTACTGATCGGCCACGAGGTCGCTCGGGTGCTCAGCGATCACGCCGAGCGCCCGGTCAGCGATGCGAGCCCGGTGCTCTGGCGTCGACAGCTCCGCTCCGGCGAAGACCCGATCGAGCCTGAACTCGAGGAAGGGTCGAGCCGAGCTGATGGCGGCACGCAGTGCATCAGGATCACGCTGGGCCAGCTCACCGGGGTCCGCTCCCTCGGGCAGCGCTGCCACCACCACGTCAACCTCGTGGGTGCGCTCCCACTCGTAGACCCTCGTGGTGGCGGACTGGCCAGCAGCATCGGCGTCGTAGGCCAGCACGATGCGCTTGGCGAAGTTCGTCATCACCTTGAAGTGCTCTTCTGCCAGAGCGGTACCGCACGTCGCCACCGCCCTCGGCAGCCCGGCCTCAAAGCAACCAATCACGTCGGTGTAGCCCTCGCACACGATGATCTCGCCCGACTTGATGACGTCGTCCTTGGCCCAGTTCAGGGCGTAGAGGGTCTTGCGCTTGACGTAGATGGCCGTCTCGGTGGAGTTCTTGTACTTCGGCTCGGGCCCACGTCGAGGGTCAGGCTCCTCCCCTGGGCGCAGCGGCAAGATTCGAGCGCCAATGGCGATGGGACGCCCGGTGGTGTCGCAGATCGGGAACACGACTCGATTGCGGAAGCTGTCTTGGAGTTTGCCCCGCTTGTTGGTGAAGCCAAGCCCGGCGGCCTCAAAGATCTCGGGGGCCACCTTGAGGTGGCGAGCCAACTCATCCCAAGCATCAGGCGCCCACCCGAGGCGGAATTGGCGGACCACCGTCCCGTCGTAGCCGCGCTGTCGGAGGTAGTCCCGGGCTCGACCAGCGTCAGGGGCCGAGAGCAGACGCTCGTGGTAGAAGCCAATGGCCCGCTCCATTGCCTGGTAGAGCTCTCCCCGGCGCTTGGTGGCACCCGAGCGGGCGTCGTCCTCGTGCAAGGTGACCCCAGCCTTCTCAGCCAAGAACCGCACCGCATCTAAGAAGTCGAGGTGGTCGGTCTCTCGCACGAAGGTGATCGCATCCCCAGAGGCCTTGCACCCAAAGCAGTGGTAGAAGCCCTCTTCGGCGTTGACCGAGAACGAGGGTGACTTCTCTTGGTGGAAGGGGCACAGCCCAACCCAGCGACGACCTTGACGCTTGAGCGCGGCCTTCTCCCCGATCAGCGCCACGAGGTCGGTCTTGGCCCGGACCTCAGCGATGTCCTCGTCAGAGATGGCCACGCGTGCAACGTAGCGGACGCCGCCCGACGCACACTCGCGAGCCGTTGAGCAGTGAGAAGTACGATGCTCTACATGGACACTGCGCTGGCGATCGAGGCCAAGGGCCTCGTCAAGACCTTCACCAAGGGGAAGACCGTCCGAGCCCTCGACGGCTTCGACCTCGAGGTCGAACGCGGCAAGGTGATGGGGTTGCTCGGCCCGAACGGCTCGGGGAAGACCACCGCCGTCCGCATCCTGTCGACCATCTTGGGTCCTGATGCGGGCACGGCCAAGATCATGGGCCTCGACGTGGTGAAGCAGGCCAACGCCGTTCGTCGCACCATCGGCCTCGCCGGGCAGTACGCCACGGTCGACGAGAACCTGACCGGCCGAGAGAACATCTTCATGGTCGGGCGGCTCACCCACATGGACAAGCCCGACGCCCACCGTCGAGCCGATGAGTTGCTCGAGCGCTTCAAGTTGACCGAAGCGGGCAACCGGCCGGTCAAGACCTACTCAGGGGGCATGCGACGTCGACTGGACCTCGCCGCCTCGCTCGTCGCACACCCTCCGGTGCTCTTCTTAGACGAGCCCACCACCGGACTCGACCCCCAGAGCCGAAACGACCTGTGGGAGGTCATCGAGTCCTTGGTCGAAGGCGGCACCACGGTCCTGCTGACCACCCAGTACCTCGAGGAAGCCGACCGGCTGGCGGAGGACATCGTGGTGATCGACAAGGGCAAGGTCATCGCCAAGGGCACCCCGGCCGAGCTCAAGGCCGACCTGGGCACCTCGGTGATCGAGTTGACCTTCGACACGAGCGAACTGGCGGGACGGGCAGCCGCCCAGTTGGCTGGGATCACCCCCAAGGCACCCAAGCACGAGGGCACCTCCATTGAGCTAACCGTCGAGAACGGCCCCAAGGTGGCAGCCGAGGCCTTGCGGAGCCTCGACGGCGCTGGGATCGAGTTGGCTGGACTGGCGCTGCGTGAGCCCAGCCTCGACGACGTCTTCTTGGAGCTGACCGGCCACAAGACCGAAGAGCCCGCCATTGCTACGCCCAATGAGGAGTCCCGATGACGACCACTGACGCCCCCAAGGTTGCCGAGCACGAGAAGCTGGGCCCGCTCGGCAAGGCCAGTTGGGCCTTGGCTGACATCAAGACCGTCACCTGGCGGAACTTGGTGGCCCAGACCCGGGTACCCGAGGCCATCTTCTTCTCTTCGCTGCAGCCCATCATGTTCGTGCTGCTGTTCCGCTACGTCTTCGGTGGCGCCATTCCGATCCCGGGCGTGGCCTACGTGCAGTTCTTGATGCCGGGCATCTTCGTCCAGACCGTGTG
>CAINFA010000022.1 GCA_903847955.1 uncultured Actinomycetes bacterium | reverse complement strand
GCGTGGCCAAGAAGGCTGCGGCCGCGGTGGTCGAAGAGGTGGTCGAGGTCGAGGCCCCAGCCCCCGTCGCCAAGAAGGCCACCAAGCGCGTGGCCAAGAAGGCTGCGGCCGCGGCGGTCGAAGAGCCTGCGTCTGCCCCCAAGGGTGCAGCGCCAGTCAACGACGCCTTGAGCTTCGTGAACTTCATCGCCTCGCACCCCCTTGGTGCAGAGGTGGTGGGAACGGTGAGCAAGTTCACCTCCCATGGCGCGATGGTTGAGGTGGACCTCGGTGGTGGCGTGGTGCTCGAGTGCTACGCCCCGGTCAAGCGCCTCGGGAACCCGCCGCCGGCCAAGGCACGAGATCTCCTCGTCAAAGGTGAGCAGTACCGGTTCTCGCTGGCCAAGCTGGATCCAGCCCGCCGGGTCGCTGAGCTCGCCCTGCCCTGAGATGGCTGCGGTCCTGTGGGACATTGACGGCACGCTGATCCGCTCGGGGTCCCTCGGGACCCAGATCTTCGACGAGGCCTTCACTGAGGTGGTGGGTCAGTCCGCACCCCCGCAGTCCTTCCACGGCAAGACCGATCCACAGATCATCGCCGAGCACCTCACCGCCATTGACCGCGCCCACGACGAGGCGCTCATCGACGCCGTGGTCGAGTCCCTCGTGTCCAAGATGGCGCTCCACGCTCCCACCATGGCCACCGAGGGTTGGCTGTTGCCGGGGGTCGTTCCCCTGCTCGAGACCTTCGCCCGAGCCGGCGTCCACCAGAGCGTGCTCACCGGCAATGTGCGAGCCAATGCCATCGTCAAGCTCGAGACCTTCGGCCTCCTTGACTTCCTCGATCTGTCCACCGGTGCCTTCGGCAGTGACCACGCCCATCGGCCAGCGTTGGGGGCGATTGCGCTTGAACGGCTCCACGCCAGCGGCCGCGAGCTAGACCCTTCGGAAGTTTGGATCATCGGCGATAGCCCCAACGACTGGTGGTGCGCCGAGACCAACGGGTTTCGCTGCATCTTGGTGGCCACCGGCGTGGTTGGTTACCACGAGCTCGCAGGGCTCGGCGCCGATGCATGCGTCACGGACCTCAGCGACGCGGCCGCGCTGGCATCCCTCGTGACCTCGAGCGCCTAGCGCCGGTCCCACGTCGAGGAGCACGGCGCGGCGTCGCTCACGTGGTGCCAGCTCTCGACGCGTCCACACCCCTCCTGAGCGAAGCGATCAACTGCACCACGTCGGGTCGGTCGAGCGGGAGGTCTCGCTGCTCCATCGCGGCGATGGCGGCGAGGATGTCCTGCAACCACGGCGAGGGTCCTCGGCGTCGTCCTCGGGTGACGCCCTTGGCCCCACGCTGCCGCGACCAGGTGATGGCGAGTTCGTCGGTCGCTCGAGTGAGGGCAACGTAGAGCAGCCGCCGCTCCTCTTGGAGCTGGTCTGTGGTCGTGGCGCTCTGGTAAGGAACGAGGCCCTCGGCCACACCCGCCACCACGACCGCCGACCACTCGAGGCCTTTGGCACGATGGAACGTCGACAGGACCACGCCTTCAGCCACCTCCACCGGGCTCGGCACCCCCCGATCTCCGCCACGCAGATCGCTGCCTGGTGCGAGGTCTCCACCAGCCAAGCGGTTGGGGATACCCGCTGCCTCGAGTGCATCGGCGATGGGCTGCAGCTGGGCGTTGGTGCGAGTCAGCACGGCGGTCTGCGACCAGGACTGCCCGGGTCGCCGCAGGCGGGCGAGGAGCGCCACGATGCCCTCTGCCTCGGCGAGGTCGTCGTCGTAGTCCCGCACAATTGGGGTCGCGCCGCCAGGACGCGCCTCGATGCGATGCCCTCTCGAGCCGAGGGCAGCGTTGGCAACCTCGACGATCCGCTCGGTGCTGCGGTGGTTGGCGCGCAGCACGATGGTGGTCATTGAGCCCCAGTGCTGCTGCAGGTCCGTGAGCAGTTCGGGATCCGCCCCATTCCAGCCGTAGACCGACTGGTTGGGGTCACCGACGAGTACGAGGTCGGGGTCCTCGCCGCACAGCAGCACGAGGAGGTCCCGCTGGGCGGCGTTGAGGTCTTGGCACTCGTCGACCGAGATTGCACGGTGCCGCCATCGAGCCGCAGCGAGTTGGGTGGCATCGGCTCGGAGGAGCGCTGCGGCATCGAGCAGGAGGTCGTCGAGGTCGAGCAGACCGCGCCGTCGTCGCAGCTGCTCGTAGTCTCGGTACCGCTCGGCGATGAGCCCTCGTGGACCTGGGCTCTTGCGGCCCGTTGCAGCGGCCGCCTCCTCGTAGCGGTCCGGGGTGATGCCACGAGCTTTCGACCAGCCGATCTCGAGGTCGAGCGCACCAGGGTGCACCACCGAGGTTCCCGGCCCCGTGGGGAGGTCCTGGAGCAGTGACCTCCGGCTCGTGGTCAACTGCACTGGAGCTCGATTGGTGCTGAGGTGGTGATCGTTCAAGATCCGAAGCGCGAGCCGGTGGATGGTGCCGGTTTCGACGTCGCGAACCCCGAGCGCCCAGAGCCGTTCCCGGAGCTCTCCTGCTGCCTTCCGGGAGAACGTGGCCACCAGCACGTGGGCTGGATCAAGCTCTTCGTCGGCGACCCGTCGCGCCACCCGAAGGGTCAGCACCCGGGTCTTGCCCGAGCCCGCTCCAGCCACGATGCACAGCTGGCGATCGGGTGCTTCCACCGCCTGGCGCTGCAGGGGGGTGAGCCGTGCGAGGTCGACCTCGAGGGATGCTGAGCCGAAGCGAGCCACCGCGCCACCGTACCGCTCCGAGGGTGGGTTCCCGCCGGGCTGGGGTCAGCCTCTCTAGGATGGCGAGGTGCAGCGAGGACCTCGACCGGCCAGAGACCGTCGGTGCTGAGCGCCGTCGGCGAGGGGATCTTCGGGGAGCGCACCGGCAGCGGCCCGGCCGAGATGCTGCTGCTCCACGGCTGGGGTCGCACCCATCGGGACTGGGCGCCAGTCCTCGGAGATCCTGCGCTCGAGGACACCTCCTCACTTGCCATCGACCTGCCGGGGTTTGGCGCCTCGCCCGCCCCAGGTGAGCCGTGGGGTGCACGCGAGTACGCCGCTGCGATCGAAGGCATCCTCGACGAGGCCACCACGCCCGTGGTGCTCGTTGGGCACTCACGAGGAGGCGCGATTGCCCTGTGCCTCGCGGCTCGTCGGCCCGAGGCGGTCCGCGGGCTCGTGCTGACTGGTGCGCCCCTGCTCCGGCGAGCCGGTTCGGCATCGAAGGCGCCGCTCAGCTACCGCCTCATCAAGACCGCCGCTCGGCTGAAGCTGGTTCCTCCGGCTCGACTCGAGGAAGCTCGGGCCACCCATGGCTCTGCGGACTACCGGGCGGCAACTGGGGTCATGCGCGACATCTTGGTGCGCGTCGTGAACGAGTCCTACGAGCCCGAGCTCTCGGCGGTCCACCACGAGGTGCGGCTGGTGTGGGGGGCCGAGGACCACGACGTGCCCGTCGAGGTCGCCCAACGCGCCCAAGGGCACCTCGACCGAGGCAGCCTGGAGGTGGTGGAGGGTGCTGGGCACCTCACCCCCCGTGACTGCCCGGAGGTACTGGCGCGGGCCATCGCCGCAGTGCTCGAGGCCCAACGGTGATACTCGTGCTCGAGATGCTCGTCGCCGCGGCAGCGACCGGTGGCCTCGTACTCGGGATGCTGCGGTGGCTGCGGGTGGCCCAACGTGAGCACTACCACGGTGGTGCCGCCATTCGGTTCGCCGTGCTGTGGAGTCGGGTTCGTCCGGTCAACGCGGTCCTCGGGCTCCTTGGAGCCCTGGCCTTGCTCGCAGCCCTCGGCCTCAGCTGGGCTGGGCGGTCCACCGCAGCGCTCGTGCTCGGCCTCGTGGCCGGCGTGGCCAGCATCGGCTTCCCCCTTGGGCTCAGCGTGCGTGGCCGGACCTCACCGCTCGTGGCCACCGAGCGGCTTCGGCGCCTGGCGCTGATCTGCCTGCTGATCGACCTCGTGGTCGGGGCGCTGGTGGGGCTGGCCAGCTGGTCGGCGCCCCTCGGGGCGGTGGTCGCAGCTGTGGTGGTGGCACCCGTGGTCGACCTTGGGTGCCTCTGCGCCGCTCCCCTCGAGGCCCGACGGGCGCAGGCCTTCGTCGATCGAGCTGGAGCCACCTTGGCGGCGATTGCGCCGCGAGTGGTGGCGATCACCGGGTCGTTCGGCAAGACCTCCACCAAGAACCACGTGGTCCAGCTCATCGCGGGCTCGATGGCGGTGGTAGCGACCCCGGCGTCGTTCAATAACCAAGCGGGCCTGGCCCGGTCGGTCAACGAGCACCTGACGCCGGGCACGGAGGTCTTCGTGGCTGAGATGGGCACCTACGGACCAGGCGAGATCGCGGCGCTGTGCGCGTGGATTCCCCCCGAGGTCGCGGTGCTCACCGCCATTGGTCCCGTCCACCTCGAGCGGTTCGGGTCCCTTGAGGTCACCACCTCATCGAAGGCCGAGATCACCAACGGCGCCAGGGTGGTCATCCTCAACGGCGATGACCCACGGCTCGCCGCACTTGGAGCCTCCCTCGCGGCGGACGGTCGCGAGGTGGTGGTGTGCTCGGCCATCGACCAGATGGCTGCCGTTGCGGTGCTCGATCACCCAGAGGGCACCGTGGTCTGTGAGCACGGCGAGGTCGTGGGTGGGCCGTTCGAACGCCAGAGTGGCGTGGCGGCCACCAACGTGGCCTGCGCGTGGGCCGTCGGGAGAGCCCTTGGGCTGTCGCCGGCGGACCTCGCGCCGCGGCTCGAGCGGCTGGCACCAGCGCAGAACCGTCAACAAGCGGTCGTGGCTGCCTCGGGGGTGACCGTCATCGACGATACCTTCAACTCCAACCCCACCGGCGCACAGGCTGCGCTCAACAGCCTGGTGCGCCTCGATGCGCAACGACGGGTGGTTGTGACCCCTGGGATGGTCGAACTCGGTCCCCTCCAAGCCGCGGAGAACGAGGCCTTCGGGCGGGCTTGTGGTGCCGTCGCCGACGACCTCCTCGTGGTGGGGTGGACCAACCGGCGGGCCCTGTTGCGAGGTGCGGCGAGCACAGACGTCGCGGTGCACGTCATGGCGGACCGGCCCGCGGCGGTCGCCTGGGTCCGAGCCAACCTCTGTGCCCGTGACGCTGTGCTCTACGAGAACGACCTCCCCGACAACTACCCTTGAGGCTCGGCACGGGGCCGGCAGACGAGGAGGCAACTGGTGGGCGATATCGCGGTGATCTTCGGCGGTCCCTCACCTGAGCACGACGTCAGCATCCTGACCGGCCTCCAGGCTGTGCACGAGCTGATGGGGTCGCGCACCACCCACGCCATCTACTGGACCAAGACCGGTGCCTTCCATGAGGTCGACCCCGCCCTCGAAGCCAAGGCGTTCCTCGATGGCGTCCCCGCCGGGTCAACAGCTCTCCAGCTCGTGGCTGGAGCTGGCTTCGTCGCCGAAGCACGCCGGTTGTCCAAGCCTAAGACCTTGGAGCTCGACGCCGCAGTGCTGTGCACGCACGGTGGGCCGGGCGAAGACGGTTCGCTCCAAGGAGCGCTCGACTTGGCCGGTGTGCCCTTCGCCGGTCCGACCGTCGCCGGGGCTGCGCTCGGGATGGACAAGCTGGCGTTCTCCTCGGTGCTCAACGACCACGGCGTTCCGGTGCTCCCTCGGCGGGCACTCACACCAACCACGGAGCTCGACTTTCTGGGCCCCTACATCGTCAAGCCCCGATTCGGTGGGTCCTCGATCGGTATCGACGTGGTGGCCGACCTCGACACGGCGAAGGCGCGATTGACGACCAACCCGCACCTCAGCGCTGGCGCGGTCATCGAGCCCTACCGAGCCGACCTCGCCGACCTGCAGATCGCGGTCCGGAGCTACCCCACCTTGGAGCTGAGCGCGATCGAGCGGCCGCTGCGCTCGAGCCGTGGCGGGGAGATCCTCGACTACCGGGACAAGTACGTCGGGGGCGAGGGCATGGCGTCGGCACCTCGAGAGCTCCCGGCCTCGCTCAGCGCCGAGCGTGAGCGGGAGGTCCAAGCGCTCGCTCGGGCGGTGGCGGAGCTGACCTCGCTGCGTGGCGTGGCCAGGATCGACTTCATGGAGGGCGAGGCCGGCCTGTTCGTCAACGAGGTCAACACCATTCCTGGCTCACTGGCTCGGTACCTGTTCATTGAGCCCAAGCGGTCCTTCGGCGCCTTGCTCGCAGACTTGATCGCTGAGGCGGTTGAGCGCCCCACGCATCGCTACAGCGCCGCAGGGGCCGACGGTCTCGTGCTTCGAGGCGCGGCGTCGATCGCCGCCAAGCTCGCCTGATCGAGGAGCTCCTCGAGGAGTCGACGGCGAGTGGTCTCAACCATGACGCTGGCGCCTGCCCCCGGTTCGAGTCGGTGGACCTCGCGCTCGTGCTCGGCGAAGCTCCGCTCGAGGGCCTTGCGACCACCGCGCGTCGCGGCGAGGGTGAGCTGACAGCAGACCAAGGCGTCGTCGAAGGGGTCGAGCATGCGGGCTCGATGCACGAGGTGCTCCGCCAGCTCCACGTGCCCGAGCTCGATGGCCTCGTCGACCGCCGCGGTCACCGCCTCGGTGAGCCGAGCTGCAGCGGACAGCAGGTGGCCTTCGGCGTGCAGCCAGTCGTAGCCGAGGAGGTGGGCGTCGAGTGGTGGTGCCTCGATCAGCTCGACCGCACTGCGCAGCAGGGCCAGGCGCTCTTCTGCTGCGTCGCACTGGGCTGCCAGTTCCACTCGGATGATGAGTTGCTCGAGATCGGTCCGAAGTGCTGCAGACACCTGGTAGCGGCCGGTCTTCGATCCTCGGGTGCAGATGGGGGTCCCCGTGGCGTCAGCGCCGAGCGACCGGCGCAGTGCGGACAAGGTGTTGGCCAAGGTCTTGGGCGAGGCATCGAGGTCGCCTGAACCCAGCACCACTGACCGGAGGCGATCTCCGGTGGTGGGCTGCTCGCGGTGCAGGGCGAGGTAGGCGGCAACTTCGGTCGCCCGCCGAATCCGCCGCGGCTCAATCGGATGGACCAGGTGCTCGAGGCGAGGCACTGCACACAGCAGCCGTAGCACCGGTGACGACGGCGCCTCGAGATCACTGAGTGCGCCGGTGGTCAACCCGGTGGGCGCCGTCACCTCGCCCTGGCTCGCGTCGGGTTGCACCATCGCGGCGACCCGAGCCACGAGGTCAAGATCGAGTGGGAAGGACTCCACCACCTCCCCGGTCGAGGTTGACGTCGTGGCGCCCTCCACCATGACGGTGACCGCAGCTTCGGCAGGTTCGGTGGTCACGGTGACGCACCGGCTCCGCAGCTCGTCGTCGAGGTCCGAGGGTGCACCGAAGAACACCACCGTTCGATCCTCGCCAGCGGCCGGCTCGCCGCTCCACCCCAGCACGAGCTCCGCGACCTCGGTCGGATCGGTGGTGCCGACCTGGGTCTCACACCACGGCCACCACCCGAGGCAGCTTCGTTGGAAGCTGGCCAGTGCGCTCGCGCCGGTGCCGTGCATGGCGATGGTGGACCCCACGGGGGCAACGAGGACTTGCGAGGTACCAGCGGTCACCCCGAGGGGGAGGGCGACCGCAGCTGGGTTGGTGCAGTTCGGTGGTGGTGGTGGTGGTGTCCTGCCGCCGAGCGCGAGCAGCGCTGGCGCGCTGGCTTGCTCCACGTGGGCCGCCAGTTCGGCCGCGGCCGCCAGCCCGAGGCCGCTCTGGGCCACCTCGGCACAGAGTCGAGCGAGAGGGAGGTCCCCACCCCCCACCGGTGCTGCCGGGGAGGAGACGAGCCGTTGCCGACGTCGGCTTGCTGCGATGCTCATCCCGAGCCAGGCGAGGTTGGTGGCTCCAAGTGCGGCGATCCAGGCGGCATCAGAGGCTGGGGCTGGCCTCGGCGTCCGTTGGCCAACCTCGGACGAGCCCTCGTGCATGGCTGTTGGATCGTCAGGAGGGACCGTCGTCGCCCGTCTCAGTACTGGTGGTTGCGCTGGTGCCGGCGGAAGAGGGGGGCGAGGGGGCGCAAGGGTCTCGATGGTGTGGACCGAGGAGGGGAGCTCGATCACCCAACCCACCAGGATCACCGAAGGGTCGGTGAACCACCGACCATCGGTCATTTCGCGACCGAGGTTGGCCTCGGCAATGGCTCGCCAGTTCAGGCCCGAGCCAGTCGTTGCTTCGGCGATGCTCCAGAGGCTGTCGCCAGGCTTGACCACAACGCTCCGGGTTGCTGGTGGTCGAGCGCCGCTCATGCGGTCGAGCGTGAGGACGTGCTGGCTCGGCGCCAACGAGGTGGAGGTGGGCGCAGCTCCAGCGGCTGGTGCAGCCAGCACGGTCAGCGCCACCGCCAGCTGGGCGCCCAGTGCGGCGAGGGGACTGCTGCGGTGCTGGTTCGCCCGGCGAGCGTCGCGGATCGATCGCAGTAGTCCAACCACGATCGATGCCCAGACGCCCAATGCGACCCACTCGAGCACGAAGGCGACCGTCCCGTTCGCCATGTGCCAAGGCGGGCCGGCCAGGTGGACGACGGCCAGCGGGGCTGCCACGAGTCCCGCGGTCGTGCCACCAAGCAGCCCGGCCGCTTGGGCGCGGGAGGCGACCCCCCTCACCACGTTGCCCCGGTGACGGTGGCCGTGAAGCTGGTCGCGGTGGTGGCGCTGGTGGAGAGATCGAGGCTGCAGCTGGTCGACGCTGCCAGCGCCAAGGTGGCGCTCGGAGCGCTGCTCGAGGTCGTCGCCGAGCCGCAGGTGAGGGTGGCAGTGGCGGTGCCTGTGAGCTCGAGCGCAACGCTCACCATGGAGGAGGTGGGGGAGAGGGGGTAGAGCGCGACGGCGTCGTCAGGTGCAGCCACCCATCCCTCGAGCACCTTCGGAGGGGTCCTCGATGCCGAGGAACCAAGTGCGCTCACCACAGGCACGGCAGCTGCTGGCCTCGTTGTGGTCGTCGTGGTCGTCGTGGTCGATGTCGCGGCACCGAGTAGGTGGCTGCTCGAGCGGTGGACGAGGTGGTCGACGACCACCGATGGCATGCTTCGAACCGTGGTGAGGGGGTGGCGTGGTGCGCCAACGTTCCGGCTCGACCCCGACACTCGAAGCGACGGACCGGGCTCGAGCACGGGTACGTGCACGACGGTGCGCACCGTTCGAGATCGCACGTCGAGGACATCGTGGACGGTGGTGCGCCCACCGGTGTGCAGACGGAGGCCGACGAGGCTCACGAGGACAACGCCGAGCAGGCTCCATCGAGCCGTTGGGTGCGAGCTCGTGTCCACGTCGCGTTCCTCCTCACCGAGCCTGACCAGGCTCGATGGCGACCGACGATAGGTGGCGATCGTCGAGAAGTTGGCGCGCCCCAGCGCGGAGTCGAGCCTCCAGTCGCCTGCGGCTCTGTCCCAGGCTGGCTTCGAGCTCAGCCCACGTCAGTCCCAGCGCCAGCCGCCCAGCCACCACGGTGGCGTCGACCTGTGGCAGTGAGGTGGCGGCCAAGCCAAGCAGTACCTCATCGGTGCTCGCCATGCCCAAAGCGGTGGGGTGTTCGGCCAGGCTGAGGTCGAGACCCACCTCCACCCGACGCTGCTCGCGGTGAGCCTCGAGTTGGCGTCGAGCGCGGCAGCGCACTGCCGACAAGATGTCGCCTGCCGCGTAGGGACGGTGCTGGCCTGCCCAGGATCCCACCACGAAGTAGGCCAGCTCGTGGAGCTCGAGGACGAGCTGGCCGGGGGATCCCCATGGCCCCCCGAAGCCCCAGTCGAAGCGTCGAGCGAGGCCGAGGAGACCCGGGAGCAGCCCTTGGAGGAGGGCGCGGAGCGCCAGCGGCTCGGTCCTCCCGAGTTCGAGCAGCAAGGTGAGCAGGTGGTGGCGTTCGGTTGGATCGAGGGGCCCATCGGGACGCAGTGCTGTAGCGAGGGTGGGCCATGGGTCGAGCGCCGGCATCTGCTCCGCGATGGTGGCGGCCAAGCGGCGGCCATCCTCGGTGCGCTCGGCCAGGTGCCAGTCGATGGTCAGGTTGGTGACGACGGTGGTGGTGTCCATGGCACCACCGTCGTCACCGGGCTCCCACCGCAGTTCCCCAGCAGGTGGTGGCGTGGCGATGGTGCGGTGGGAACGTGGGTTCCCACCCCCAGACGGTACGCTCGGGGGGTGAACCTCGAACAGTTCTACGACGCCGACCCTCGCCGACGAGCCTCAGCTGAGGTCGAGTTCGGCACCCAGTGGGAGGACGGCTCCGGTTCGGGCGCCTACTTCGGACTCAGCTGGATTGCCGACACCGGCGAGCTCTACCTCATGGCCGAGCCCCTCGAGGAGCCGGTGGTGGATCCCTTCGGTGACGTCTTCGCCTCACCGACCCGCGACCTCGACCTCGGAGTGGAGGTGTTGGCGGTCATCGAATCCCAGGACGACCTCATGTCGGTGCTCGAAGGCTGGCAGGACGCCGAGGTGAGCGACCGAGGGCTGGTGTGGCTCAGGGGGAGGATTTCCGAGCGCTCCCCGGGGAGCAACTGAACGGTCAGTTCCCGTCGTTGGGAACGAAACTGTTGTTCGCCGCCGAGCACGAGGCGGAGAGCGCAGCAACGAGGTCCTTGAAGGGCACCCGTCCCGTCTCACCAATGGTGGTCATGAGGGCGTTGAAGGTCCCATCGCTCGACGCTGCCACCGCCGCAGTGCCCTCAGCCGCTTCGACTTGGCTCTGCGCCTTGGCCAAGAGGTTGGCGCCTTGTGGCGTGCCGAGTCCGGCCTTGACCGCCTTGGCGTAGGTGGAGAGCCCGAGGTTGACCTGCGCGCACGCTGCTGCCCCTTGGTCTGAGCCGTTGCTGCAACCGCTAGCCAGTCCGGCGAGGAGCACGAGTCCGGGCACCACGATCAGCGAGCGCTTCACCGCAGCCAGGTCTCGGCGTACTCGAGGAGGAACTGGCTGACCGCGAGCGAGCGGTCGAAGACATCGCACAGCAATTCTTCGCCCCGCAGCACGCGGGCCAGGGAGACGGGGTGGCGGGCCACCACGTGCAGCCGTCGCTCCGCCTGATCAGTGGCACTGGCGAAGGAGTCGATGGCCGAAACCTCAAGGGGCAGCTCTCGACCGCCGACCGCTGCGAGATCGAGGTGGATGCGCAGCAGGTCAGGGCTGGCCGGGAGGGGTGGGAGTCCCCAGGTGAAGGTGAGCGGGAAGTGGAACTCATCGGGTGGTTCTTCCTCGTCACCGAGGGCCATGACGGCATCTTCGAAGCTGAGCAAGATCCTCGGCTCAACATCGAGAGCCAAGTGGAGGTCGAGCGGCCCTCCACAGCCGTCCTCGGGGTGCAGGTCGACCTCCCAGACCTGCCGGAGGGAGTAGGTCTCGACGAAGTGCCGTTCGTCGTGGACGTGGAATCCGTGGTCGACCGAGTGGTCCTTGAGGTCAGCTACGTACCCAGCGACGTCGATGGCGGCCACAGAGACACGTTAGCGGTGGGCGCACGGCACGCCGCTGCGCCATTGCTAGGTTGAGCCTATGGAGACCGCTGAGATCTTGGCCGTGCTGGAAGAGGCCGCCACGGCGGTCCGGACGTCGCTCGTGGGGTTCACCGAGCGCGGCTACTCCGGGCTCAGAGACACCCAGTACAAGCTCGACTTGGTTGCAGACGCAGCTGCGCTCGAGGTGCTCGTTCCGGCCGGCCTCGGCGTGATCTCCGAGGAGTCGGGCGACACCATGGCTGACCGACCGCTCGTGTGCGTGCTCGACCCGATCGACGGTTCCACCAACTGCGACCACGGCGTGCCCTTCTACTCGACCAGCTTGTGCGTCGTCGATGCCGAAGGTCCCCTGGTTGGTCTCGTCGTGAACCAGGCCACCGGGGTGAGCTACTCGGCCGTTCGCGGGGGAGGTGCACGCCGCGATGGCGTGGCGATTGCCGCCT
Organism: uncultured Actinomycetes bacterium; assembly: GCA_903847955.1. Classification (GTDB taxonomy): domain Bacteria; phylum Actinomycetota; class Acidimicrobiia; order Acidimicrobiales; family RAAP-2; genus CAINFA01. The sequence continues at coordinate 6,840 of CAINFA010000022.1, read as the reverse complement.
CGGGAGCGACGTCGTTGTCTGAGGCCATCGTCGCCTTCAGCGGGCTTCCGCCAGCCCACCTCGGCTGGGCACAGTTCCGAGCCTTTGGTGCGGCCAGCTTGGAGTTCTGCCTCGTGGCTGACGGTTCCATCGATGCCTTCAGCCAAGTGGCCTCGAGTTGGATCAACCCCTGGGACTACCTTGCAGGGCTGCTCATCTGTCGGGAGGCTGGAGCGGTGTGTCGAGACCTCGATGGCGAAGACCTCGACGTCACCCACGCCACGCGCCGCCGGCCAGTCGTTGCAGCCACCGAGCCTTTGCTGAACGACCTCATCACCATCGTCCACGCCACCGCCCGCTGACCGCGCTCTACGCTTGCAGATTCAGGGGCGCTTAGCTCAGTTGGTTAGAGCAGCTGGCTTACATCCAGCAGGTCGTGGGTTCGAGTCCCTCAGCGCCCACTCGTGACATTTTCGCAAGGTTTCTGGTGGCAGGAAACCACGTTGGCTGCACATCGCAACCCAAACCAAGGACGTGGTTGAAGCCCCTGCGCCTCTCCATTCCTCGGCTGATGGTGGCAGCACCTTGCGAAGCGTCCCCGAACGGGACGAGTGGGGCACCCCCGAGGTCAGCTGGACTGCCTGAGGAGTTGCAGAATGGGGCCGACAGCTTCGATGGCATCGTCCCGAATGACGTAGCGGTTGATCCCCCAACGTTTCTCCCACGTGCGTACCTGGGCTGCAATCTCGTCGGGGGTGCCTATCCACATGAACGGTGCGGCGAGGACATCCTCGGTGGAAGCGCCAGGAACGAACTGAGCTATCCCACCCGCCACTCGCTCGGGGTCGTCTGTGATCTCGACGTGCTGGACCAAGGCCTCGATGGCAGGGTGACGGCCCAACCGCTGCGCCTCCGATTCGACCAAACCGAACGTGCAGTCGAGCGCTGAAGTACTCCATTCGACCGCGTGGCTATGACCGTCCGGAAGCGTCCTTCCAAGCCCCGTGATCCCGACGATGTCGGCGCATGCAACGGCAAAGGCGAGAACCCGACGGCCGTTGCCCCCGACGAGCAGGGGAATCGAGTCCTGGACCTGACGAGGTTCGCTGAGCGTGGCCTCGGCAAGTTGAAAGTGCGTTCCCCGGGTCGTGACGGGTTCTCCTGTCAGCAACTGACGAACGGCACTGACGAGTTCGACGAGCCGGTCGACTCTCTCACCCGCCCGGGGGAACTCCAAGCCGAGCATGGTCCACTCGGCTGGCGTGTGTCCGGCCCCCACCCCGAAGACGGCGCGTCCACTGGAGAGTGCATCGAGCGAGGCCAGTTCGGCCGCAAGCGACAGTGGTTCTCTGAGACCTGCATTGAGGACACAGGTGCCGAGTCGCACCGTGTCGGTGACGACCGCCGCAGCGGCAAGCGCAGCGAACGGGGTGAACGATGAACCGAGATGATCCGGAACGTAGAGGCAGTCGAAGCCCGAGCGATCGGTGGCCTTGGCCAACGCAACCCATTGGGCTTGATTGACGAAGCGGCCTTGGACAGAGACTTGAACCATCGATCACATCCCATCACAACGATCCACGGCAGGGGTATCCCTGGCCACCGGACATGCCGCAGACCTCGACGGGGTTCGAATGTAGTTGCATCGCCTCCGCCACCTGCAGGTCACGACCGGCTCGTCGGTTCGAGCACAGCGGACTGTGGGTGCACTCACGCTCAGTCGTCGGTGACTGGAGCCTTCCACCGGTTGAGGTAGGTGATCTCGGCGGCGGGCCTGCGAGGTGCCGGGGCGAACGAGTCGCCGGTGTAGTAAGCGACCGGAAGCAGGGCAATTTGGGTAACGGTCGCCGGGATGCCGAGGATCTCAGCGACCTGCTGCTCGCGAGCAAGGTGGAAGGTGGTCCAGGCCGAACCAAGGCCACGGGCGCGGGCGGCCAGCTGGAAGCTCCACACGCCGGGCGCCACTGAACCGTAGTAACTGGCCAGATCGAAGTTCTCCGCGTCCGCTGGCAAGCGGTCGAGACGGAGCGCGAGCACCCATGCGGGCACGTCGGCGACGTGGTCGACGAGGTAGGAGGCTGACTCGATCACGCGTTCCTGTCGCCCCTCGGCGCCCTCGCTCCTCGCAGCCAAGTACGAACTGCCGTAGGCCTGGTAGATCGGCGTGATCTGGGCCTTGATCGCAGGATCGTCGACGATGATCCATCGGTTGCGCTCTTGGTTGCCGCCCATTGGGGCATGACTGGCAACGTCGATGCACTCGAGGAGGAGCTCTCGGGGCACCGGCCGGTTCAGGTCCAACCGTTTCCGAACTTGCTTGGTGGTGGTGAGGAGAAGGTCCGCGTTCTCAACGTCGATCACCTTGGACATGTCAGCCATTTCGCCACCATACGGCAATGCTCCGGTGCGCACACTTCGAAGGCGGACCAGAACGTCGGGGCTGGCTGGAGACGAGGTCGTGCTGGATGGCGTCGCCCGTTAGGTGGCGCACTCCATCGCCGCTTGCCGAAGATGGGAGCCGGCTTGAAGGTGGTTGCGATGAGGCCACGGAATGTGCCAGGTCACCTGGCTCGGTGCCGCGACGCGCGCTGCGCAGCAGTGTTCGGAACCCACGTGCGAGGGGCCTCGTGTTCCTTGACCCCTCCACGAGGGGGTGACGGTCGCTCGATGCTCGCAATGCACCTCGGCCCACGTTGGTGCACGTGGTGACGCGCAGCACTGCGACGCCCGACATCGGCTTCGAGGTCAATTGTCAGTCCTCGAGTCCGAGCTCGGCAAACAGGCGAGGGTCTGCGGCGAACCCAACCATCCAGGTGGGTTCAATGCGGTAGAGGTTGGTGTCCTCGCCCCAGGAATCTGGCGACACGCCGTAGTGCCGACTGAGGTGCTCCACTGCCGAGCGGTAGTGCGTGACCTCAGGTCGGAGGCGGGAGGCCTCGCCGTGGCAGAACACTGCGCAGCGCTCGTGGTCGATGTGGGCTGCACTGACGGCGCTGCAATGGTCGAGGTGCGACGCCTTGGCCGACGCCGGATCGGTGGTGAAGATCCACGCCCCGTGCAAGAAGTGCCCATCGACGGCGCTGATCCGGGGTGCACCCTTGGCGCTGACGGTGGCCAGGGCGAGCACCTTCATCCCCGAGAGGAGGCGGGTGATCTGTCGGGCGTTCAATGCTCGATCGTCGCTGATGATGCTCTGGAGGTGTTCAGTTGCCCGAGCACGGGACGACTCGAGGAGTGCATCGAGCTGCGCTCGCTCTGCTGGTGTCTCCTGCATAGGGCCGACGCTACCTCGATGGACGGCCCCTGCCGGGGTGGCGTCGTCGTGGTGCACCACCTGTCGACAGGTACCCTCAGGGCATGGGCTTCAGCTACCGCAAGAGCGTCCGGGTCGGACCGATTCGACTCAACATGACCAGCCGTGGTCTCGGCGCGTCCATTGGCGTCCGAGGTGCGCGCGTGGGGAAGCGCGCTGGCTCGAGAGGCTTCTACCTCAACGCAGGGCGACGAGGTGTTCGCTACCGCAAGCGGTTCTAGGTCGGGGTGCCGAGGTGAGCTTCTCGGCCTACCGTCCAGTTGCGGTGAAGCCCGTGGTCGGTGCGCCGAGCCGAGCCAGGGCCGCCATGGCCCCGACGACGGTTGCCGACGGGTCGAACGACGCTGCAGCACGAGCGAAGGTCATCTTCGTCGACAGACCGCGCCCTCCAATGCTGGTGGGCTGCGAGAAGAGGTTCCAGAGCACCGGGGCCCCAGCGGCGCTCGTAGCCCGAATGACCAAGTTGCCGTCGTCTTGGAGGGTGAGGATGGGGTCAGAGTCAGAGCCAGAGCCAGAGCCAGAGCCAGAGCCAGAGCCAGAGCCAGAGCCGCTGCCCGAGGTCGACCACACCGGGACAGCCGATTGCTCGGTCTCGAGCTCGGCGCGCCCATTCGGGGCGAGGAACAAGCCCTGGGCTGCCACGTTGCCCTTGGTCTCGAAGTAAGGAGCCCCCGCGTTGAACAGCTCGAGGTGGCCTTGGCTGTTGAGTTCAGCGACGTAGCGGCCATTGCCACTGACCAGTGCCTGTCCCTGGATGAGGACGCTCCCTCCGGTCAAGGTTGAACCCTCTACTTGACCAATACCTGTCGAGGTCGTGGCCACGGCCTTGCCGCTGGAGGTGTAGATCGCGACGTTGCCGTCGTTCTGCACGTTGAGGTGGTCGCCGGCGTCAGCGAGATTCGAGGTCTTGGAGTTGAAGAAGACCTTGGTCGCTGTGCCCACGAAGACGCTGCCATTTGGGCTGATGGCGAGGTGGGCACCAGGGTGCCCAGCAGTCCGCGACGTCCAGAGCACGACGGGCGTCGCCATCCACGTCGCCTTCAACTCAAGGTTGCCGTTCGGAGCCATGGTGAGGAGGTACTGGCCTCCAGGAGACTGGACGGAGGAGCCCGCCGGGAGCACTGCCCCCGAGTTCAGCTGACCCAGCTGGTCATCGGCGCCAGCAGGAACAGCTGCGAGCAGGGTGGTGGCGGCGAGCGCACCGGCGCCGCCGAGTAGCGCGATTCGCCGGGTGTGGGTGCGGGGTGAAGCCATGGAGTTCCTCTCGAATCGTGCTCGCCGCGGAGGCACCTCTCGCCTTGCGGTGGTGGAGGAGTGTAGGTGCCCTCTGGCACGAGAACTGGTCAAGGGGGAAACATTCTCAGCGAACGCTGCACCTCGGATGCAAGCGTCACCGCATCTCGGAGCCTCAGACAGCCTTCACGAGGTTCGCTTGCGCCTTGGAAGTCTCAAGGTCGGTTGGCACCGCGGTGCAGGCGCGGGATCGCCCCTCTTCAACCAGCTACCCCATCACTCGCCCTGGACCGCAACGTTCGACCGCACGGTGGCCGAGTTTGCAATCCAGCATCGCCGACCGAGGACGGAGCACGCAGCAGGTGCTCACGCAGCCGACGTTGATGGGTGGACGCTCACGAGGCCCACGTCGTTCCCCTCGCTATCGCGCACGAACGCCATACGCTCCTCAGTGCCTGGCGCACCGAAGATGCCGTCGGTGTCGGTGTCGGTGTCGGTGAAGATGACATGTGGCTCGGTGATGATCTCCACCCCCCGTTCCCGCATGCGCGCCACGACGGCTTCGACGTCGTCCACCGCGAAGTAGAGCATGGAGCGGTGGGTGCCTCGCTCGAGCAACAACCGAACGTTCCCAAGCTGGAAGAACGCCAACCCCGGTGGCGTGAACTGCGCAATGAACGTCGCGCCGAGGTGCTCAACGTAGAACTCGGTCGCCCGGTCCAAGTCTTCGGCGAACTGGGCCACTTGGTGCAATGTCATACTCAAAACTTACCTAGGCGAGCAATGGTGGTGGATGACGTTGTCCCAGATCTGGCCGGAGGTTCTCATGGCGAACGTTGACGGAGTGAGGAGGCAGGCGACGAGTTCGACCTCGTTGTCGAGGTGGTGGCAGCGGAGCACGGCGGCGAAGGTCCCCACGATTGGCGTGCTGTTCTGGATCATCAAGCTCCTCACGACTGCCGCCGGTGAGGCCATCGCCGACTACGCGGACCACCGGGTCTCTCCGGTGCTCGCCGGGGGAGTTGCCCTCGTGGTGCTCGGCGCCGTGCTGGCGGTGCAGCTGGCGCTCGACCACTTCGCCCTGTGGTGGTACTGGTCGGCGGTGCTGTTGGTTGCAATCGCCGGCACCATGGCGGCTGACGGCCTCCACGTCATCGTTGGCTTGCCCTACGTCGCGGCCAGTGCGGTTGCGGTGGGTGCGCTGACGGTGATCTTCGTGTGGTGGAAGCGGTCCGAGGGGACGGTGTCGATCCACACCATCACCACGGCACGCCGCGAGCTGTTCTACTGGGCCACCGTTGGGGCAACCTTCATGCTCGGCACGGCCCTTGGCGACCTCACCGCGGCCAGCATGCACCTGGGGTACGGCGCATCGATCCTGCTCTTCGCAGCGTTGCTCGTCGTGCCCGCCGTCACCTACCGCATCGGCGTGCTTGGGCCCGTCAGCGCGTTCTGGACCGCCTACGTCCTCACGAGACCACTTGGGGCCTCGATCGCCGACTACTTCGCCTTCGCGAGAGGTCGAGGCGGCCTGGGGTACGGCACCGGTCCGGTGAGCATTGCGCTGTTGGTGGGCTTCGTCGCGACCGTGACGCTCTCATCACGCATCGAGCAGCACGAGGGGTAGCGGGAGTCGGGCGTCCGCACAGGGGTCGGCACTGGGTCACACTGGAGTCATGGCTGCCCAGTACATCTTCTCCATGCGCGACCTGCGCCGCTTCTACCCACCCGACCGTGAGGTGCTCAAGGGCATCAACCTGTCCTTCTTCCCTGGGGCCAAGATCGGCGTCATCGGCTCGAATGGTTCAGGAAAGTCCTCGCTCCTTCGGATCATGGCCGGCCTCGACGACGGCTACACGGGCGAAGCGCGCCTGACCGAGGGCTTCACGGTGGGGTACTTGCCCCAAGAGCCGGTGCTCGACGCCACCAAGGACGTGGTGGGCAACGTGGCCGATGGCATGGCGGAGAGCCGAGATCTCCTGATGCGCTACGACGAGGTGTGCGCGGCGATGGGGGACCCCGACGCGGACTTCGACGCCTTGCTCGCCGAGCAAGCGGACCTGCAGACCAAGATCGATGCCTTGGGCGCCTGGGACCTCGAGCGCACCCTCGAGATTGCCATGGAGGCGTTGCGGCTTCCTGCTCCCGACGCGGAGGTCACCACGCTCTCGGGCGGTGAGCGTCGTCGGGTGGCGTTGTGCCGACTGCTGCTGTCCAAGCCTGACCTCCTCCTGCTCGATGAGCCCACCAACCACCTCGATGCCGAGACGGTGGCGTGGCTCGAACGTGCGCTGCAGGACTACTCGGGCACCGTG
>CAINFA010000021.1 GCA_903847955.1 uncultured Actinomycetes bacterium | reverse complement strand
GCCCGAACGTCCAAGAACGTCTCGCTGTGTCTGAGGGTTTGGCTGTCACTGTGGCTGTCAATGACAGCCAAGGATCCTCGCGCAAGTCTCTGACCAGCAGTTTTGTGGGCCGCCCGGGTCTCGATCCCGGCACCTTGGGATTAAAAGTCCCCTGCTCTTCCCGATGAGCTAGCGGCCCGGAGAGAATCTAGTTCCCCGAAGCGTGTGCTCAGCGGCCAGAGAAGCAGTACGAGATCTCTTGCGCGGCCTGGGGGCTGAAGCGCGATGGGTTGGCCAGCGTGGCTGGGGCGGTGGGGCTGCCTGGGAAGTCGATGGCCCAGAAGGAGATCCCCAGCATCTTGTTCGTTCGGACAACGGCGCAGTTCGCCTTGAACCAATTGACCTGGACCTGGGGGTTGAGCACGGTGTTCCCTGCGAAGAGCGTCGAGACGCTCGGAAAGTAGTAAGCGTTGTCTTGGGCTGAGATGCCTACTTCAGCGAAGTTGACCTTGGTCGCCGGGACGGGCCACTTGAACTGCTTCAAGTAGCTCGTCAAGCCCGTGACGAGGTAACTCACCGGAGCAGTCGGCGGCACCTTCACGGGGAGGTAGTTGTCCACCGCGAAACTGGCTGGAGCGGTGGCGATCATGCCCGTCTTGCCCCAACTCGACACGATCTGCAGGTTGCCCTTGTAGATCTTGGCAGCACCGGCCAGCAGGGCCTTGACGTGCACGTCACCGTTCAGACTCTCCAGTTCGCTCATGACCTGGAAGGTCGGCACTTTGTCAGCCTGTGCAAGGGCGAGGTACGGGCTCATGACCTTGAGGTAGTTGGTGAACCAAAGGGCCCGGTTGCTCGGAGCGAGCACGCCTCGCCAGGCAGGCCGCAGGTTGGTCTCGTTGAGGAGCGGGCGGAGGGCGACGGAGAGCCCATTAGTCTTCGCAGCCGCGATGAGGACGTTGAGGTCGGCTGGTGTTGGTGTGGTCGCCCCAAGGCTGATCGTGTTGGAGGTGAGCGACGCGGTGTAGATCGGAAAGGCGATCGAGACCGAGTTCGCGCCGAGCGACTTGATGTAGTTCATGGTCGTTGCCGCCTCTGGCGTCAACGCAGCGATCGAGGTTCCATCGGCGTAGTCATCGAGGTCGATACCTCGCAGTGGGATCACGTACGACGACACCACCGGTGGCAAGGTCGTGCTGGTCGTGGTGGTAGTGACCGGGGGCTTGGTCGTCGTGGTCGTCGATGGTGGCTTGGTGGTCGTCGTCCGGCGCGTCGTCGTGGTCGTCTTCTTGACGGCGTGCACCGAGGCTGAGGCGCTCTGCGCCCCAGCCCCGGTGATGGCCAAGTAGCCAACCAACCCACAAGTGGTGAGCAATGCTCCGCTCGAGAGGAGCCGTCGCCAGGGTGCTGGGGACCTGTGCATTAGGCGAAGCACGCCCGGATGGCGGCGTTGGTGGTGCCTTGGAAGTCCTGTGGGTAGCCACCGGTGGTGAACAGCTGGGGCCCTTGGGTGAGGTCCGTTGACCAGAAGTACAGCCCAGCGAAGTGGTTCTGCTTGAAGAACTGGCAAGCCGCTTGGAACCACTTGGTCTGCACGCTCGGGATCAACGGGGTGCCGAAGTTCCAAACTGACGGGTGGTAGTACGCAGCAGACTGCGCCGCCAGACCCGCCTCGGTGATGTAGGTGTGGCTAGGGGCAACCGGCAACTTGAGTCGGGTCAGCCATCCCTGCCAACCGGCCAGGATCTGTGCGACGGTGGCGGTCGCCGGGAGGTTGACCGGTCGGTAGGCGTCGAGCCCGAAGGTGGCACTGGGGAGTGGGTCCATGCCTGGGCTCACCCAGTTGTCGTCAATCATGATGGCTCCAGAGAAGTACTTCTTGGCGTAGGGCTCGACGACCTTGTTCCAGCGGTAGTCTGCCGCCAGCGAGTCGAGCTCGACTGACATGGCGAACTCGTTCGCCTTGCCGGTGTTGGCAGCTTGGAAGTACGGCTTGAGGACGTTGAGGTAGTTGTTGAACCAGACGGTCCGGTTCTTGGGGGTGATGATGCCTCGCCATGGGGCACTCGGGTTCACCTCCTCGACCAGCGGTCGCACGAGGACGAAGAACCCTTCGGCGTGCGCTGCGGAGATGACGGACTCGAGGTCAGCCGGAGGCGGGGTGCTGGATTCGGTCTCCACCGTGTTGGAGGTGGGTCCAGGGACGTACACCGGGAAGGTGATCGACACCGCATTGGCGTGCAGCCCCTTGACGTAGAGCAAGGTGGTGTCGATCTCGCTGCGGACCAAGAGCGGGCTCTCGTGGTTGTAGTCCCAGCGGATGTCGACGCCCTTCTGAATGCCGCCAGGCAGCACCGGAGTGTTGACGAGCTTGGTGACCTTGGCGGTGGCAGCCCCTGCGCCCGAGGTGCCCACGATGGTGGTCAAGGCACCCACCGCCGTCAGCGCCAGGGCTGCTCGCATGAACTTCGATCCAGTGAACGATCCCACGGTGGTCCTTTCGGGGACTGGTGACTGCTCTGCATCGTACCGGTGCCCTTCTTGGCACTCCGAGCGCTCTGTGGCCTGTACCTCAGGTGCCCTTCAGTCCTCAGGAGCACCCCAGTTGGCGCTGTGGGTGAGTTCGCGCTCAGCGACCTTCGGCCAGCATCTGGTTGACCACCTTGACCGCAGCGAGGAGGGGCAACTCCACGCCTTGGGCTGCACCGAGGCCCAAGAGACCATCGAGGTCCTTCGGGAGGCATGCCCCGCCGTAGGGGTAGCCACCCTTGATGCCGTAGGAGGGGTTGAAAGATCCTTCTGCCGACATTGCCACGGTCTGGCCTACCTGCCGCTGGTCGACCCCGAGGTGCTCGCACAGGCGCCAGATCTCGTTCCAGAAGCTGATCTTGGCGGCGTTGAAGCAGTTGTGGACAATCTTGATCATCTCGGCCACGGTGGGGTTGTCGAAGATGGCCTCTTTGCCTCCCAGGGGAGCGAAGACCTCGGCAACCCGCTGACGGGCGTTCTCGTCGTGGGCGCCGACCACGGTGACCCACGGGTTCAGTGCGTCGTCGAGCGCACGGTCCTCGCGGAGGAACTCGGGAGCCGACACCACGAAGAAGTCCTCACCGGCCCGCTTCGACGATGACTCCTCGAGCCACGGGGTGAGCAAGGTGTCGCAGAACGTGGGCGTGACGGTTGATCGAACGACCACGACGTGGGGGTGGGGGTCTGCTGCGAAGGCGCGTCCAGCCGACCGAGCGGCGTCCTCCATGATCGAGAGGTCGTAGCTCGATCCAGTCGAGGGCGTGGGCACCGAGAGCAGCACGACGGTGGAGCGATCGCCTGGAAGCTGCAGCGAGGTCGATGCGCCGAACCCTTCGGCGGCCATCGTTGCCACCCGATCTTCGTTGACATCGACGAAGCTGACCTGGTGGCCGACCGAGGCGAGGGCCCGGCCGGTGGCGGAACCCACGACACCTGCGCCAATGATGTGGACATGCTCTGGCATGGCTGCTCCGAACCTGGTGGGGTGGCGATCGGCATCGCCCAAAGGCCAGATCGTACCCATTGGCGACGCTCCCTTGGCACCGTCAACTTGTGAAATGGCGAAGATTCACGCGCAGGTCACAGAACGGTAGCCAAACAAGGTTCTGGGGGGCGGAGCAACCCGACCCCATTGGCTCTCAAGGCGCTGGCGACCCCGGTCTACGATGCTGCTATGAACGCAGATCTCGATGAGGAGTTGGCGAGCGCTGAGCGGTTCCTCGATGGGGTGGCGCATGCGCTGCAGGCCCTCGACGAGGGGCGCTACGGCGCTTGTGCCACCTGCGGGGAGCCCATCGAGGCAACGCTGCTCGAGGCGGATCCCCTCCGGGGCACCTGTGACGCCCACCTCGAGTTCGACCCGCGCTGAGGGTCGATGACCAGCGGCGAGGCGGACCACCTCGAGGACCTCGGGCGCTTCATCCGAGAGCAGCGAGCCACGGCCAAGATGTCGTTGCGCCGCCTGTCCGAAGTCGCTGGGATCTCCAACCCCTACCTCTCCCAGATCGAGCGCGGTCTGCGACGACCATCGGCGGAGATCCTCCAGCAGATCGCCAAGGCCTTGCGGATTTCCGCAGAGACGATCTACGTCCAAGCTGGGTTCCTCGAACCAAGTGAGCGCACGTCGGTGGTGGTGGCGATCGAAGCCGATCCTCACCTCTCTCTGGAGCACAAACAGGCGTTACTCCAGATCTACCGATCCTTCACCGCCTCGAGTGCCGAGGGTCAACGTGGGGCGAACAGCGCCGATGTGGAGCCGCCCCGGTAGGGTGGCGTCGTGCGTCGGCTCGCGGTGCTCTCCTTCCATACCTCTCCGCTGTTCCAGCCTGGCGTTGGCGACAGCGGTGGGATGAACGTCTACGTCCGAGAGTTGACCTCTGCGCTGGCCCGCAGCGGCGTGCGGTGCGACGTCTTCACCCGCCGGACCTCCCCGAACCAGCCCGGCACCGTCCACGTCGAACCGGGGCTGGCGGTGCACCATGTCACCGCCGGTCCAGTGGCCGAAGTTCCCCTGGCAGATCTCGAGGCCCACGTTGGCGCTTTCGCCGACGGGGTTCGCCAGCTGATGACTGACGCCTTCGGGTTCCCCCTCACCGAGGCTGAAGGTGGTCGCTTCGACGCCATCCACGCCAACTACTGGCTGAGCGCGCTCGCGGGTCACACCCTCAAGCACCAGCTCAACCTCCCCCTCATCTCTACCTTCCACACCTTGGATCGGGTGAAAGCCGAGACGGATCCCACCTTGGGTGGGGCCAAGCTCACCACCCGGCGCTCGGCTGCTGAAGCCGAGGTCATCGGCTGCTCTGATGCGGTGCTGGCCAGTTGCGACGTCGAGGCAGCCCAGATCACCGAGCTGTATGGGGCCGACCCGAGCCGCATCGTGGTCATCCCACCTGGCATCGACCACGCCGTCTTCGGTCCTGGCGACCAGAAGATGGCCCGCCGGGCCATCGGCTTCCAGGCCGACGCCCTCCTCGGGGTCTTCGTCGGCCGCATCCAGCCGCTCAAGCGAGCGGACATCGCCGTTGCCACCATTGCCGAGCTGGTCGAGCGTGGCCACGAGGCCCATCTCGTCGTCGTTGGTGGACCGAGTGGACCAGGAGGTCCCTCGGCCTTCGCCGCGCTGACCGAACTCATGGCGGCTCGGTCGGTCGAGGACCGGGTGCACCTGGTCGATCCCCAACCGCACCACCTGCTGTCGAGCTACTACCGAGCGGCTGATGTGGTCCTCGTGCCCTCGAGGTCGGAGTCGTTCGGCCTCGTAGCGCTCGAGGCAGCCACCTGCGGGATCCCGGTGGTGGCCTCGAAGGTTGGCGGGCTCACCACCATCGTCGATGACCGGGAGACTGGCCGGCTCATCGATGCTCCCGATCCCCTCCGCTACGCCGACGCGGTCGAGTGGATCTGTGCCTCGGCTGGTCGCTGGCAAGCCATCTCTGCTGCCGCGGTACACCGGGCAGCGCCGTACACCTGGAAGCAGGCCGCCTTGGCCCTCGACCACTGCGTCGGCGAGGTAGTGGCCTCGAGCTTGGTGCAGTGCTGAGGTGAGCGACGTCGGGTTGCTCGACGACGACGCCATCGAGCTGGCCGTTGCGGCCATCGACGCATGGATCGCCCACTGGCTGGCTGATGGCAGCTTCTTGTTGGCCGCCGAGCGCCAAGTGGTGACCGATGGCACTGCATCGCATCAGTGGTACCTGCGCTTCGCTGGTGAGGAGAAGGACGTCATCACCGTCTGGGCCACCTTGCGTCAGCGAACCTTGTTCACCGAGGCGCAGATGCTGCCTGCACCCGAGGCCAACGTCGAAGAGGTCCTGGGGTACCTGATGCGCTGCAATGCCGAGTTGTACGGCATGGCCTACGCGCTCGGTCCCGAGGACGCCATCTACCTCATGGGCCGCACCTCGGCCATCGGCCTCGACGAGGAATCCCTCGATCGCATCTTCGGTTCTGCGGTGCACTACCTCGACGCGCACTTCGTCCAAGCGGCCAGCCTCGGCTTCCCCGACTGGCGGCGCAAGCGCCGACGCCGGAGCTAGGACCCTTCGGCCGCTAGCCTCGGGCAGATGGCCGCCAACCTCGTCCTCGTCGGAGCCGGCAAGATGGGCGGTGCGCTGCTCGCCGGCTTGGTCTCGAGCGGACGTTGCCGCCCCGAGGAGGTGGTGGCAGTAGAGCCATCGGTGGCCCGCCGCGACGAGTTGCTCGCATTGCACCCTGGGATCAGGGTGCTTGCCAGTCTCGAAGCTGGTCTCCTTGAGGCAGAGGGAGGAGCGATCCTGGCGGTGAAGCCGGAGCAGGCCGAGCCGGTGGCAGGGCTCTTGGCGGCGGTCGGGATTGACCGGGTGCTGTCCTTGGTCGCTGGGATCTCCACCGCCCGTCTCGAGGCCAAGCTGGCCCCTGGAGCTCGGGTGATTCGTTCGATGCCGAACACCGCGTCGATGGTCGGTGCTGGCGCCGCCGCTATCAGTGCTGGGGCAGCGGCCCACGCAGAGGACTTGGCGTGGGCCGAGGGGATCTTGTCGTCGGTCGGCACCGTTGTGCGAGTGCCCGAGCGGCAACTCGATGCGGTGACGGCCGTGAGTGGGTCTGGGCCGGCGTACCTGTTCTTGGTGGCCGAGGCGATGGTGGAGGGGGCAGTGTGCCAGGGGCTGCCCCGAGACCTCGCCCTCGAGCTCGTGAGCCAGACCCTCCTCGGTGCTGGCAGGCTGCTAACCGAGACCGGCCAGAGCCCCGAGCAGCTCCGGGCGGCGGTGACCTCACCGGCGGGGACCACCGCGGCGGGGCTGCGCATCCTCGAGCTCAAGGGTGCCCGCTCCGCCTTCATCGAGGCGATCCAGACCGCGGCGGAGCGCTCTCGGCAGCTGGGTCACCAGTAGCGCAAGCACGACGAGCCGGCCGTTGGCAACCTCCGTCCGGACCTGTAGCGCCCGGGGTCTCTTGGCTAGGGTGACCCCATGACCGAGGGCTGGCAGTCCTACCGGACCGAGAAGTTGCCCGAGGCCACCGTGCTCCGGTTGGGCCTGTACCAGCGCGTCCTGGCCGAGTTCGCCCGGGCACGTCGGACCACGATCTCCTCTGACGAGCTCGGACGGCACACCGGGGAGAACCCCGCGAACGTCCGCAAGGACCTGTCGCGACTCGGCACCTTGGGGACACGGGGTACGGGCTACGACGTCGGCACCATCGCCGCTCGCATCGACGAGGTCTTCGCCACTTCGACACCTCGGCGGGTGGTGGTGGTGGGCCTTGGGAACTTGGGCCGGGCCCTCGTGCGATCGCGGTCCTTCTTCCAGCAGGGCTTCGAGGTGGCGGCGCTGTTCGACTCGAGCCCGGCGGTGGTTGGCACCACGGTTGCAGGCCACGTCGTCCAACCCATGGAGTCGGTGACCCCGGAGGTCGAGGCGCTCGGCGCTCGATTCGGCGTGCTGACGGTGCCTCCCGAGGCGGCCCAAGATGCCGTCGAGCGCCTCGTGCGGGGCGGGGTTGGCTACATCGTGAACTTCGCCCCCAAGCTGCTCCAGGTCGAGACCACCGTGGTGGTGCGCTACGTGGATTTGTCCATCGAGCTGCAGATGCTCGGCTACGTCGAGGCCCAGGGTCTCCGGTCCACCACGAGCTCGAGCATTGGCTCGAGCGGACGACAGCTCGGGAGCCCGAGTGCTGAGGTGCTGTCGTGACGGCGGTGATCACCGTCGAGGGGCTGAGGAAGCAGTTCGGTGCGCTCGTCGCGGTCGACGGCATCAGCTTCGAGGTGCTCGAGGGCGAGATCTTCGGATTGCTCGGGAAGAACGGCGCGGGCAAGACCACCACCATTGAGATCCTCGAGGGGTACCAGGGTCGCGATGGGGGGCGCGTGGAGGTCTTGGGGCACGACCCCGCTACTGCCGACCTCTCCTGGCGGGACCGGCTTGGTCTCGTGCTCCAAGAGTCCGACTTCGACCCGGTGCACACCGTGGCCGAGACCGTGGGGCTGTTCGCTGGGTTCTTCTCCAACCCGAGGTCAGTGGCAGAGACCCTCGAGTTGGTAGGCCTCACCGAGCAGTCCGAGCAGCGGATCGGCCGACTCTCGGGGGGACAGAAGCGACGGGTGGACGTGGCCGCTGGCATCGTGGGTCGACCAGCGCTGCTGTTCTTGGACGAACCAACGACGGGCTTCGATCCCGCAGCTCGGCGGGAGTTCTGGGGGATGCTCGAAGGCTTGCGAGCAACAGGCACCTCGATGGTGCTGACCACCCACTACATGGAAGAGGCGGAGCGGTTGTGCGACCGCATCGCCATCATGGCGCACGGCAAGGTGGTGTCGGAAGGAACCGCCGAGGCCCTGATTGCCGCTACTGGGCGCTCGACCGTGCGGGTCCAGGTGGCCGACGCCGCCCAGCGAGCAACGGCACTCCAGCTCCTCGGGGCTGGCGCCAAGAGCGCCGAACTCACCATCGAGGCCACCATGGAGCAAGGCGAGGTGCAAGCTCGGCTC
>CAINFA010000020.1 GCA_903847955.1 uncultured Actinomycetes bacterium | reverse complement strand
GGCTTCGTCGAGGTAGATGCCCTCGACGGGGCGACCGAGCTCGAGCGCTAAGCGCACGAGCTCGGTTCCCTCGACGACGTAGACACCCTCACTCCAGCGCAGTGCGCGCTTGGTCAGCAGGCGCTTGAGCCTGCGAACCCGGGAGTGCGATGCCCCAAGCGGCTGGCTCAGGAGGCTGCCTCGGACGCCTTGGCGGCGTCGGCCAGCGCCTGCTGGGACGCAGCGACGATGGCACCGAAGGCGGCCGGGTCGGTGACGGCCAGATCGGCCAGCACCTTACGGTCGGTCTCAATGCCTGCCGCGTGCAGTCCAGCGATGAACCGGCTGTAGCTCACGCCGTGCAGACGGGTGGCGGCGTTGATGCGCTGGATCCACAGCTTGCGGAAGTCGCCCTTGCGTGCCCGACGGTCACGGAAGGCGTACTGCTTGGAGTGCATGACCGCTTCGTTGGCGGCACGGAATACTCGGCTGCGGTTTCCGTAGAAACCCTTGGCGTCCTCGAGGACCGCCTTGTGGTGCTTTCGGGCGTGGACGCCCCGCTTGACTCTCGCCATGGTTGCCTCTCTTGTTCAGGTGGTAGACCGCCTCGGTGCACGAGGCGGCGTCGGCTCTAGATGCCGAGCATCTTTCGGATGTTCTTGTCCTGGGTCGAGGAGATCTCGGTCTCGCCCGACAGCCGGCGCTTGCGAGCGCTGGTCTTCTTCTCGAGGATGTGGTTCAGGTTCTGCTTGCGCCGCATCATCTTGCCGGTGCCGGTGATCTTGATGCGCTTCTGGGCACCCTTGTCGGTCTTCATCTTGGGCATCTGGTTACTCCTTGTCAGGTGCGGCGGGAACTGCCGCATCGGGGGCTGGCTCGAGGATGGCCTCGGGCTCAGGTGTGGCGGTGGCCTCGGCCACCACTGCGGGCGCTGCTGGCTCGACCAAGGCATCGGTGCCTGCCTCGGCCTCGGTCGGCTTGACCACCTGCTTCTGCTTCTTGACCGGCGAGAGGACCATCACCATGTTGCGACCATCGAGCCGGGGCTCGGAGTCGATCTTGGCGGCGTCGCCCACGACCTCGGCAACCTTGTCCAAGATCTTCTTGCCGAGCTCAGGGTGGAAGACCTCTCGACCACGGAACATGATCGTGATCTTGACCTTGTGGCCCTCGTCTAAGAACTTGGCCACCTGGCGGGTCTTGGTGTCGAAGTCACCCGGGCCAATCTTGGGCCGGTACTTCATCTCCTTGACGCCCACCTGGGTGGTCTTGCGTCGAGACTCCTTGGCGCGCTGGGCCTCGTCGAACTTGAACTTCCCGTAGTCCATGATGCGGCACACGGGAGGGTTCGCCGTCGGGGCTACCTCGACCAAGTCGAGGTCGAAGTTGCGAGCGATGATCAGGGCCTCTGGCAGGGGCTTGATGCCGAGCTGCTCACCATCGGGATCGACCAGTCGCACCTCACGGGCACGGATCCGGTCGTTGATCCGGTGTTCAGCGGTGGTTGGCGTGGCTATCGGGCATCACTCCTGTCGGTCGGGCACGAAGTCCTTCTTCGTGCCGAGGCAATGGAGCGGGGACGGCCGGAGATCCGGCTGGATGCCCTTTCGACCTAGCGCACCTCATCCCAGTGGGCGGTGGCAAGGTGGAGGTACGCCCAAGGCGACCCCGCTTATGTGTGGAACGGATCACTAGGCTACACCCATGAGCCAGCTCTGGACACCCCACGGCGACGACGCCGCCGCCGAGACCCCCCGAACCGACGAGGAGGCCATGGCTACCTTGGAGTCGCTGCGGTCCGAGTTGGCCGACGCCGACCCGGCGGTGGTGGTCGCCAACCACTGCTACGGCCTGTTCGAACTGGCTGCGGTCTACCTCTCCCTGACCCCTCCTCGCCTCGACGCCGCGCAGTTGGCCATCGACGCGCTTGGGATCTTGACCGACGGATTGGGCAGCCGACTCGGCGCTGCCGCCCCCGAGTTGGCCGACGCTCTGGCCCAACTCCGCCTGGCCTTCGTCCAGCTGCACGCCTCGAGCCAGCAGCCCGACCCCGCCAGCTGAGCCTCGGCGAACCTGGCGTTGCTCGGGTTCAGCGGAGGAACTGGGCGAGGTAGTCGCCCTCGATGTCGATGAAGGCGTCGAGGAACTCGGCAGCGGCCACCACGAGCGCCGAACCGGCGACGTCGCCCTCGGCTACCCACTGCTCGGTGTCTTCGTGCCAGACCTTGGTGACGCCTGGCACCCGGCCGAGTGCGGCCGCCATCCCGTCACACAGCAGCGATTCTTGCGGCTCCTCGCGGACCCACTCGGCCAGCGCGATCACCACTCGCCAGGCATCATCCTCGGGACGCCAGGCTTCAACCAGGTGCATCCAGTGCTCGACCGAACCCTCAGGAGCGTGGTCGTCGACCCGGACCCAGGTCTCGGCCGCCTCATCGTCGAGCGGCTCGATGCGGCGGGCCTCGACCATGGGCTCAACCTAGCGAGCCGAGGGGCTGCTGTCGATGTTCAGGGCTCGAGCACCGAGGTGGCCCAGTACTGGCCACCGTGTCCAGGCTCGAGCACCACCACCACCTCGGCCCCCACCGCCACCATGCGGCTGCCACCAGCGATGGCGGTGGCGTGGAAGGGGTGTGCAGTCCCGTCAACCTCGACCGCACCGAGGCCAACGGTGGGGTCGAAGCGCACCACCACCGCGTTGACCACCTCGGCCATGGGCCTCGTCCTCAGTGCACGATCTTGGAGAGCGGGAGCTCCAAGATGTCGGTGGCGCCGTGGTCCTTGAGCGCCGGGATGAGCACGTTGATCTGGGTCTTGTCCACCACCGTCTCGAGGGCGAAGCCCGCTCCTTGGGCCAACTCAGAGATGGTGGGGCTGCGCATGGCGGGCAGCACCCCGAGCACGCCATCGAGGTCATCGTGGGCCACGTTGAGCTTGACCAGCACCTTGGTGCGCGCCTCCAAGGTGCCTTGGAGGAGGGTCATCAGTTGGTTCATGGCGTGGCGGCGGACCGGGTCCTCTGCTGCAGCTCGGTTGGCGATGACCTCGGTGTGCGAGGTCAGCAAGGTGTGGATCACCTTGAGCCCCGCCGCCCGCAGGGCTCGGCCGGTCTCGGTGATCTCCACCACGCAGTCGGCGATCTCGGGCACCTTGGCCTCGGTGGCGCCGTAGCTCATGAGGATCTCTGCGTCGACGCCAGCAGCGAGCATCGACCGTCGGGTGAGCTCGGGGTACTCGGTGGCCACCCGGAGCCGGCCTTGGTGGCTGGCCAGGTCCGCCAAGCTCTGGTACGGCGAGGCCTCTGGGACCGCCAGCACCACCTTGATGGGCTGGTCGGTGGCCTTGGAGTAGCCCAAGATGCCCAAGCTGACGACCTCGGCACCACGCTCCTCGATCCAGTCCCGACCGGTGATGCCGAGGTCGAACAGCCCCTCTTCGACGTAGACCGGGATCTCCTGGGGTCGTAAGATGCGCACGTCGGCCACCCGAGGGTCCACGATCGAGGCCCGGTAGTCGACTTCTGAGGCACGGCGGACGCTGAGGTCGGCGTCGTGGAACAGCTGCATGGTGGCGGCTTCGAGGGAGCCCTTGGGCAGCACGAGACGGAGCATCAGCCAACCCTCGGATCTCGCAGGAGGTTCGCCATCTCCACGGCCGTCATCGCCGCTTCGTAGCCCTTGTTGGTCACCCCTGGGGCCGAGCGCTCGAGCGCCTGGGCCACGGTGTCGACGGTCAGCACCCCGAAGATGGTCGGCACCGAGGTGTCGAGCTGCACCCGGCTCAGCCCCGAAGCGCATTCACCGGCCACGAAGTCGAAGTGGGGGGTGTCGCCTCGGATGACCGCCCCGAGGCAGATCACCGCATCACGGCCCGATCGGGCGAGCTGCTGGGCCATGAGCGGGATCTCATAGGCGCCGGGCACCCAAGCGACGGTGATGTCCTCGGTGCCCACGCCGCAGCCAGCCAGGGCCTCGAGGACCCCGGTCAAGAGCTGGTGGGTGATCTGGCCGTTGAACAGCCCGCACACCACGCCGATGGTCATCCCCCGGCCCTGGTGCTCGCCACGCAAGATGGCCCGCACCTTTCCTTGGTGGGCGAGGTGGCCCCCCGGGGCCAGCTCGGTCTCGCTACTGGACGTCATCGAGACCCTCCAAGAGGTGGCCCATGCGCTCACGCTTGGTGCGCAGGTAGGTGATGTTCTCCGGCGTCGGACTGCTCTCGAGGGGCACCCGCTCGGTGATGTCGAGGCCGAAGCCCTCGAGCCCGCCGTACTTGGCGGGGTTGTTGGTCATGAGCCGCATGGTGGTCACCCCGAGGTCCACCAGCATCTGGGCACCGATGCCGTACTCCCTCGAGTCAACAGGCAACCCCTGGGAGAGGTTGGCATCGACGGTGTCGAGACCCTGCTCTTGGAGCTCGTAGGCACGGATCTTGTGGCCGAGCCCAATGCCCCGACCCTCGTGTCCTCGCAGGTAGACGAGCACGCCCTTGCCCTCGGCCTCAATCAGCCGGAGGGCGGCGTGCAGCTGGGGACCACAGTCGCAGCGCAACGAGCCGAAGACGTCGCCGGTCAAGCACTCTGAGTGCACCCGCACCAGCACGTCGTCTTGGCCGTCGATCTCGCCGTAGACGAAGGCC
>CAINFA010000019.1 GCA_903847955.1 uncultured Actinomycetes bacterium | reverse complement strand
TGAGCTCGGCACCGGCGGCGTCGATGGCCGGCAGGTCCTCGGCCAGGTTCTGGTTGAAGATCTTGAAGATGTCGGTGGCCCAGTCACTGAACTGCCGCCAGTGCTCCCGCGGCGCGCCGAGCACCTCACAGATGATGGGGATTGGGTAGGGCTCGCACACCGCAGCGACGAGCTCGACCTCCCCCGACGCCAGGTGTGGATCCACCAACTCCGCCACGACCTGGGCCATGAACGGCCGGTGCGGCTCGGTGGCGGCAGGAGAGAAGGCCGGTGAGACGAGGCGTCGGAGTCGGGTGTGGTCCTCGCCCTCCATGCTCAAGATGGACTCGCGCCGCCGGACATCGAAGACCGATGGATCGACGCCCGACATCTGCGGGATGAGCCGGATGGCGTTGAAGAAGCGACGATCTCGAAGGATGGCTACGACGTCTTCGTGCCGCAAGACGGCGTAGCCGAGGTCGGTCTTGGCGAGCCAGGTCTCCTTCGCCAGCGCGGTGGTCACCTCGAGCGCTTGCTCGCGCTCCATGCCGATGGTGTTCAGCTCGGGCAACTCAAGCGTGTCGATGCCAACTGCGGTCATGGTGTTCCCCCCACCGAGAACCTACCCGTGCGGGTGCGATGACGCCATTGGGTCAGGGGGCGGGCACCACCGCGGTGGCCGACAGCGCCGCGATGATGGGGTCGCCCGACAAGATGTCGTAGCTGCAGTTGGGGTAGTCCGACGGTGTGTTGACCGGCGCTGGCACGAAGTCCCACTGCATGAACGCCGCCACTCCCGTAGCTGCACCCCACGATGCCGGAGGGGAGAACTGGTTCTGGGCGGTCGCAGCCACGACCTGTGCTCTCGTGGCATCAGAGTCACAGCTGCCTCCGGCCTCGACGCCATCTTCACCATCGATGATGGGCTTGTTGAGGTTGGAAGCTTGCTTGAGCCGCACGAGGACCCCATCGAACTGGCCCCCACCAGCAACGCTCTCGAGGGATGGATTCCCCGTGATGTTGTAGTAGTCGTGGAAGCTGAGCACGTCAATGCCCGGCGAAGCGCCCAGCGTCTGGTAGTCGTTGCCCTGGGTGCCGCACTGCCCTCCGCCGAGCAACCCCGCTTCGACGAGGTGGCTGGGGTCGAGGCTGTGGATCTCGCCGCCGATGGTGGTGAAGAAGCTCGACAGGGCGCTCTGGGCTTGGGCCTCGACGCAGGTCGTCCCCGCCCCGGCGCCACACTGGGTCACCTGGGCGACCGGGGCGCCTGCGCAGACGTCGGCCTCCGCCTCACCGATGGGCTCCCACATGCCGAGCGCAGGGGAGCTCGTGTACCGACTGACGAAGGCCTGCACCCAGGCTTGGTAGCTCATTACCGGGGCAGGGATGTTGTCGGTCGCAGCCACGGCGGCAGAACCCACCTGGGTGTAGCCCGACTGGAACCAACTCAGGTCCTTGAACTGTCCGTCGCACCCTCCCCATTCGCCAGCCAGGATGGGCACGAGGAAGATGTGGTCTTGGGCCGCCAGCGCGAAGACCTGGTCGAAGCCCGTCCAGTCGATCTGCCCGGTGGTCACGTTGATCCCGAGGGAGCTCTGGAAGGCGTCGAAGCGGACGAGGGAGTCTGCTGGCAGCGACTGGAAGAAGGCGTTGACACCCGAGGGGCCGAGGTCACCCCCACATCCAGCGTTGACGCCCCAGTCGGTGGCCAACTCGTAGGCGTTGAACCCGGTCAGCTTGACGTTGGATCCGTTCAAGGTCAGCTGCGTGCCGTTGGTGGCGATGGTGCCCGAGGTGGCCGACGCGGTGCCGACGAGGTCGCTCAGCCCGGGAATCAGCGGGTCGCCCAGCACCACGTTGACGGTGCAGGTGGACGAGGTCGACGGCACCACGTTGTTGTAGAGGTAGGACGCGGCACCCGCCTGCAGCTGGGCTTGGGCCTTGTCCTCAACCTCGATGGACCGACTGTCTTGGTTGAGGCAGCCCGAGCCGGCAGCGATGCCGTTGTCCATGATCAACAGTGGCTTGTTGAGGGCCTTGGCTTGGTTCAGCCGAGCACGGACGCCGTTGTTCTGGTCACCGCCGAGGGCGACGTTGCCGTAGCCGTCATGGAGGTCGAGCACGTCGATCCCCGGGCTCGACCCCACCGCTTGGTAGTCAGCACCCGCTGAGCCGCACTGTCCCGAGCCCTGCAAGCCGGCCTCGACGAGTGATCCGGGGTCGAGGCTGTGGATCTCACCGCCAATGGCGGTGAAGAAGCTCGACAGGGCTGCCTCGGCCGTCGCCTTGGCGCAGGTGCTTCCCTTCCCGCCATTGCACGCTCCAGCGGAGGCGACTGGGGCGCCGATGCAGGTGGCCCCAGCGGCTTCGTTGATGGGCTCCCACATGCCGAGCGCGGGCGAGGTGGCGTAGCGAGCAACCACCGCTTGGACCCAGGCCTGGTAGCTCATGACCGGAGCGGGCAGGTTGCTCGCCGTGGCCAGCGATGCCGGTGCCAGCTGGGTGTAGCCCCCTTGGAACCAGCTCAGGTCCTTGTACTGCCCGTCATCGCAGCCGCCGTACTCATTGGCCAGGACCGGGATGAGCCAGACGTGCGCCGCAGCTGCGGCGGTGAAGATGCGATCGAGGGGAGCCCAGGTGATCTGGTCCGTGGAGACCTGGGTGCCGATGGCACCTTGGAAGGCATCGAAGCGGACGAGCGACCCCGCCGGGACGGCCTTGAAGAAGGCCGCGAGTTGGTTGGCGTTGAAGTTGCCCCCGCACCCGGCGTTCACCCCTGATTGGGTACCGAGGGAGTAGGCGTCGTAGCCGGTGATCTCGGCCGGCACGCCGTTGACGGTGAAGGTCGTACCCGAAACCCCGAGCACCCCTTGGGTGGCTGCCGATGCTGGTGCGGCCATCACCGGTGCCACCACGACGGTGGCCACGGTAGCGATGGTTGCCAACAGCACCTTGAGGGTCCGGCGTCGAGCGCTGGTCACACCGTGGTTGCTTCGCCCCATGTGATGCTCCTCTCACGAGAGGGACTCTCCGTCCCTTCGTTCGCACCCTACGGTTGCAACTTCGGTTCTCCAAATGGTGAATTCACGATACGCGTGACAGGTGATGCCCGGGCGGGCAATGCAGCTATCGGCGATGTCTGACATGGCCTCCGCGCACGTTCTCCCCGTACAGAACGATGTTCTGTCGCACATCCGCCGTGGGTCAGGGAACTACATCGATGGGGTTCTTGAAGAGGTCGTTCTGCGAAACCCTGCTGTCACGGAGTGCAACTTTGGTTGCTAGTTCGTTGCAGCCGCTTGTCCGACAGGCCCGTCGGAGGGATGACGAAAACATCGGTCTCCCCCCTACGTCTCCTCACCGCCGCTTTCACCATGCCAATGCCCCCGATGACCGATAGGGTCCAGCCAGTCGAGGAGGCGCGATGCGAGCAGCAGTGATCCACACGACCGGGAGTCCAGAGGTCTTGGTCTACGAAGAGGTGCCGGACCCCGCTTGTGGCGAGGGCCAGCTGTTGGTCGACGTCGAGGCCATCTCCATCGAAGGCGGCGACGTCTTGGCGAGGGCAGGCTCGATGACCACCCAGCACTTCGATGCCCCCGGGCACATCGTTGGCTACCAGTCCGCCGGCACCGTTGCCGAGGTTGGCCCTGGAGTCGAGGGCTTCGCCGTCGGCGACCGCGTCACCACCGTTGGGGTGGACGGCAGCCACGCCAGCCGACGTGTCGTCTTCGCCGCCGCGGCGTGGAAGATCCCCGATGGCTTGACCACCGAGCAGGCCGCGTGCGTCCCGGTGCCCTTCGGCACCGCCCACGAAGCGCTGTTCAGCTTCGCCCGCTTGGCACCTGGGGAGACCGTGCTCGTCCACGCCGGTGGCAGCGGCGTAGGTCTCGCCGCGATCCAACTGGCCAAGTCAGCAGGTGCCCATGTCCTCACCACCGCTTCGAGCGACGAGAAGTTGGCGCGGTTGGAGGCCTTTGGGGTTGACCATGGCATCAACTACTCGACCAGTCACTTCCCAGACGAAGTTCGGAGGCTGACCGGCGGCCGTGGTGCGGACGTCATCTTGGACACCGTTGGAGGAGACGTCCTGACGGGCTCCATCGCTTCACTGGCCTACAAAGGTCGCGTGATCTCCATTGGCGACGCCGGACGCCAAGGTGGCGAGCCCATCGACGTCTCACCACTGCGGGGACAGAACCAGTCCCTCATCGGCTTCTTCTTGGGCGCCGAGCTGTTCTTGTCGCCCGAGCCGCATCGTCACCTCACACGGCTGCTCGAGGAGCTGGCCCAAGGCGCCCATGAGGTCGTGATCGATCGGCGCTTCCCCCTCGAGGAGGCCGCCTTCGCCCACGCGTACATCGAGTCCCGCCAGAGTTTCGGACGGGTGCTGCTCACTCCCTAGGAGCCATCGCGCTGCGACGATGCTTCAGAGCCCGGCCACCGCTGGGGCGAGGAGCTGCCCGAAGGCGGGGGCAGCGAAGGCGGCGAACTCCGAGGTCACGTGGTCGTCGCTCGAGTAGATCAGCTTGGATCCAGCCAGCATCGGGCAGGTGCCGTTGACGCACAGCAACGAGGTGGTGGGGAACCACGTGCTGTGAGGCGGGATCGTGGCGGGGCTGTACCCAGCCGTCCAGGCATGGTCAACGAGCGAACTCAGGGGCTGGTCGTCGCACCCTTGGATCGCACTGGGATGGATGCTGAGGCACAAGGGCGCCGACACCGCTTCGTGGAGGTAGAAGTCAACGCTCGGCGCCATGAAGACGAGCCGCGCTCCAGAAGGCGCCACGCTGGCTGCGAATCGGTTCACGTCGCTGCGGTAGATCGAGGCGACCTGTGCGGTTGTGCAGTGCTGGCAGAAGGTCGTCGGCCAGACGGGAGGGAGCCCAGCAGCGAGCACCACCTTGGGGCGCAGCGTGAGGATCTCGGCGCTGACCCATGCCTGGAACGCGGCGCACTGCGGGTAGGCCGAGTGGTCGAAGTAGCGCTGGTGCGGGTCGCGCCACGGCGGGCACGATCCCTTGGTGAAGACGTCGAGCGCCCAGCCGTGCGCCTTCGCCCACCGGTTCACCGCCGGGGTCCACATCCATGCCTGGGAGTCACCGGTGAGCACCAACAGCTTGGCGGAGGCAGGATCTCCGAAGCGGCACGGGTGCAACGAGGTCACCGACTCCGCCGCAACCCAGCAGTGCGGCGATGCTCCGTAGTCGGTCGCGATGGAGCCCCACTGGCTGATCGGCGGCTGCGGCGTACTCGGGAGCTGGCGCTCGGCGATGCCCTGTTGGAGCTGCGCACCCAACTGCGCCAGAGGGGCCGGTTGCGCCCGAACCACACCTGCGCTGGAAGAGAGCACGATGGTGATGGCAGCCACCACTGGTGCCACCTTCAGCAGCCTCTTGCGCACGATCCATCTCCATTGCAACGCCCGTTGGGGATTCGGACAACGGTAGTCCCGGAGAAGCGTTGATCGAGGTCAGACCGACATCGCCCCATTGCCGAGGTGTCGCCATGACGCCGAGTGCGAAGTACGCTCGGGCATCCTCGCCCGAGGTCAGATGCCTCGAGCCCGCACCACGGAGCAGCCATGGACCCGATCGACGTCATCGTAGAGATCCCTCGAGGCAGCCAGAACAAGTACGAGTTCGACCACGAGCACCACTGCATCCGCCTCGACCGCCACCTCATCGTCTCGATGGGTTACCCCGCAGAGTACGGCTTCATCCCGAACACCTTGGGTGGCGACGGCGACCCCCTCGACGTCTTGGTCCTGACTGCGTTTCCGACCTTCCCTGGCTGCGTCATTGAGGTCAAGCTCCTCGGCGTGTGCTCGATGACCGACGAGAAGGGCGACGACGCCAAGCTCATTGCGGTGCCTACCTACGATCCGGCGTGGAAGGGCGTGGACGACCTCGACGGCGTGCCCCAGGCCACCTTGGACCAGATTCGCCACTTCTTCACCGTCTACAAGGACCTCGACGAGGGCAAGTGGGTCAAGGTCAACGGCTACGAGGGTCGTGAGGCCGCCTTGAAGGAACTGGCCGAGTGCCAGGCTCGCTTCGCCGCTGGCGCCTGAACCATGGCGCTCCCCCTCGCCCCCACGAGCCCAGCGCCGCTGTCGATCGAGGTCACCGGACCCATCGGCACCCTGTGGTTGAACCGTCCCGACAAGCGCAACGCCATCTCTTTGGAGATGTGGGCGGAGTTGCCCCAGCTGATCGGCGAGCTCGAGGCCAACGATGCTGTTCGCGTCATCGTGATCCGTGGTGCCGGAGACCACTTCTGCGCAGGTGCGGACATCTCCACGATTGGCGCCCAGCTCACCGATGGTGATGGGCCAGGCAGCTACCGGCGCATCAACGAGGTGGCGGAGGAGACCATCGCCGCTGCCACCAAGCCAACCATCGCCATGATCTCGGGGTTCTGCGTCGGAGGCGGGTGTCAGATCTCCTTCGCCTGCGACCTGCGCATCGCCGACACCACCGCCCGCTTCGGCATCACCGTGGCCAAGCTGGGCTTCACCTACCCATCGTTCGCACTCGAGCGTGCCGCTCGGCTCATGGGCAGCGCTCGGACCAAGTACCTCCTCTACAGCGGCGACATCGTCGACGCCCAGACCGGCTACGACTGGGGCATCACCGAGCGGCTCTACGAGCCTGGAGCTCTCAGTGCCGAAGTGGAGGCGCTGGCCGAGATGATGGCGCAGCGATCGCTGTTGACCATCATCGGCACCAAGGAGATGCTGGCCAGCTTCGACGCCTCGTCAACCATCGACGACGACGTCACTGCAACCTGGGAGCACGAAGCCAAGCATGGCCCCGACATCATCGCGGGCGTCGAGGCCTTCACCTCGAAGTCAACCCCAACCTTCACCTGGCTCGGCAAGGGTCGCTGACCCGAGCGCGTTCGCTCAGGACGCCGCCACCACTGGACCCTGCGGCGTCTCCTCGGCGATGCCAGCGGCCACCCTGCGGCGGCCTTCGGCGTAGCTGATCCACGTGCCGGCTTCGAAGTCGTAGAGCTTGCAGATCTTCGCGTTGGCCCGGAAGTCCTTGAAGCGCATGGGTTCGTCGTGGACCACGTCGGGGTAGGCGGCTTCGATGGCTGCGGCAGCTTCCTCGAGGTTGTACATCGGGATCCGCATGTCCACGTGGTGCGGGGTGTGGACCATGATCCAGTGGAAGAAGAAGTTGAGGCCCTTGGGCACCCGCAGCACGGTGGTGCCCTCCATCTGACCTCGGAACTTGGTCCACTCGCCACGCTTCCACCAGCGGATGGTGGGCTGCACGTGGTGGACGTGCACCAAGCTGCCGATCATCCAGCAGAACGTGAGGAACGGGATGACCTCAACCCGGGCCACCAGCCACACGACGCCGAACACCGAGTGGGTCTGGGTCCAACCGAAGAAGGTGAGCCCGAGCGCAACCGTGCCAATCCAAGCCCAGATGATCGCCCGGTCACGACGCACGGCCTTCACCCAGCGTGCGGGGGGCTTGCCCACCATCATCTTGTGCCACCACACCTCACGCAGGTAGTAGTTCCCCGCACCGAACCAGCTCCACTCAAGGCGGTGGCGGCTCTTCTTCCACCAGCTCATCTCGGCGTACTGGGCGGCGGTGTAGGGGTGCCACACGAAGTCGTAGCCCTGACGGACGGTGTAGGGGTGGTGGATGCGGTTGTGACCGAGCACCCAGCCTTCGTAGACGTGCCAACTGGGGAGCATGGCCAAGTGGCCGATGATCGAGTTGGTGCGCTTGGACTTGAACAAGGCTCCATGCGCAGCGTCGTGGGCAATCACGAACAAGCCGGTCACCGACAGGGCCATGACCACCTCGACCGGCACCACCACCAAAGGGTTGGCGAAGGTCAGCAAGAGGGCCACCAGCCCGAGGTACACCACCACGTCACGGGCGAAGTAGGCCAAGCCCTTCCAGGTGGGGTTCTCGTAGGCCGAGGCCGGGATGATGTCGATCACCGGCTTGAGCGAGCCAGCGCCTACCCTTCCATCGTCGGGAGCTGCGATCAGGTTGTCGGTCACATCATCTCCTGGCGGTCTACCTCAATCTAGCCTCCGAGACCCGGGGACCCTGCCTCAGCGATCGGGGTCCTGCTGGATGATGATGCCATTGCCATCGGGGTCCTGCACGGTGACGTAGCGACCCCAGGGCTGTTGGGAGACCTCGGTGGATTCGAGGAATCCGAGGCTGTGGAGGTGGGCAGCGAACGCCTCGACATCGTCGACGTTCAACATGAAGCCCTTCAGGCTGCCCGGGGTGTTGTCGAACCAGGTGGTGAAGGTGATGGAGAAGTCCGTGCCGGGCACCGCCATCTGGAGCCACCGCATGGTTGGCCCCATGGGCGCGTCGTTGATGACCTCGAAGCCGAGCGCGTCTCGGTAGAAGGCC
>CAINFA010000018.1 GCA_903847955.1 uncultured Actinomycetes bacterium | reverse complement strand
TGGCGTCGTGCCTGCTGCTGTGGCTGACCGAGCGATGCCGCAGAGATCCTTCGAGCCGTCGGTGCCTCGAACTCGGCGCCGTCAGCACCCTCGTCGTCGCCACCTCGGCCTCTCCCCTCGTCGTGGTCGCTGGCTGCTGGGCTGCCCTCGTGGTGCTCGGGGTCAAGGTCTCGAGGGCGAGGCGGCCGATAGCCTGGGGACTCCTCGTCGCAGCGGTCGGCATCGGCACCACCTACCTGGCATTCCTCTCCAAGGTTCCTTCGGTCCTCAACACCAACTGGAAGCGACGGGGGTACCTCCTCGACACCTCCTCGACCCACCGCCTCGAGCACACGCTGCTCGAGATCTTCGCCGGGCTCCCCCACGGGCTGCTCGGCACCCCCGCCTCGGTGGTGGTTGGGATCGGTCGATCGCATTGGTACGACGTGGTGCTCGCCATCGCCACCGTGGTCGTCCTCCCCCTCCTCCTCGGCACCTCGGTCCGCGACTCGTGGCGATCCCCTGAGGGCATCGCGTGCACCTTGCCCAGTGCCATCGCCGTTGCCGTGGCGGTGATCGCTGCGCTCATCGGGCGCGTCCCCCTCGGTGATGGTCGTACCGACGAAGTGCTCTACCCCGCGTTGCTCATCGTGGCGATCCCACCCCTCACCAGCGCGTGGCGCCTCGCCACGGCTCGCCTCTCTGTGGGCTCGAAGGCCACCACGAAGATCGGCGCATGCGGGTTCGTCCTCCTCGGGGCGGCGCTGTTCGGCGCCACCCACACCGCTCGATACCCCACCATCGATCTTCGAGGCCTCTACGCCAAGACCTACCGCATCGACCACGTCAACGACGCCATCGTGGTGGACAGCTTCAACTCCTTCACCTGGGGCCTCTACAACCTGACGCCAACCGCCATCAGCATCGAGCCGGATCGGTACTACGAGTGGCCCCAGGGGTTCCACATGGTCTCCACGGTGTCAAACGTGATCATCTCGGACACCGACGCGCTCGACTCGAACCGATTCGCCAGCCTCAGCGCGCACTTCCATGTGCTGTGGTACATCGGCTACGACCAGGGGACCTACGACGTTGGCTCGGGGCCACCGAACCTTCCGCACTACACCGGCGCCTACGGCGAGCTGCTCCGCGAGGGCTGGCGTCCGTACACCTCTGCGGTGGTCGCCGAGCACTGCTTCGCCCAGCCGATGGTGCTGGCTCGGTGACTTCGGCGCGCTCGGAACGCGACGTACAACGCATCCTCCAACGCCGACCGGCTTCGAGCCCCATTGAGTGGGCGCTGCTCTCGTGCTGCGTCCTCGTGGGCTTCGCCGCCCGAATGCCTGGCCTGACCTCCACCAGCCTGTGGTTCGACGATGCCTGGGCGGCGTTGGCCTCTCGGGTGCCAGCTGGCACCGCGACCCACATGGTGGTCACCACGCCGCTCTACACCATGGCCATGCGGAGCTGGATACGGCTCGATCCGCACTCGACCACGTGGGCGCAGTTGCCCGCACTGGTCTTCGGACTGCTCGGGATCGTGGCGGTGTACTTGCTCCTGCGTGCCTTCGACCTCTGGAGGCCACTGCCCCTCGTGGGCGCCCTCGTGGTAGCCGTGAGCCCCATCTGCATCACCTACTCGGTCAGGGTGAAGGAGTACGCCTTCGACCTCGTGGCCTGCTGCGTGCTGCTGTGGTTGCTCGAGCGGCTCCGCACGAAGCCCACCTCAACCACGATCACCGCGCTCGTGGGGACGAGCATCCTCTCCATCGCCACCTCCGCTACCACCATGATGGTGGTAGCGGTGGTGGTGGCCACGCTGGCCCTCCACGCCCTCGAGCAACCAGCGCTGCGGCGACGAGCGGCCCTCGCAGCGCTCGTGATCATCGGCTCTGCCGGCATCGTCACCTTGGTCATCTACCGCCACATCAGTCCAGCGCTCCAGCACAACTGGTGGCACCACGGCTTCATGGCCAACGTGTCGAGCCTCCACGAGCTGGCGTTCTCCTTCCAAGAGATGGGCTCTGGCATCGCGCACGGGCTGTTCACCATCCCCACCACCTACAGCTTCACCCCAAACCGACTCGCGCCCCTCACCCTCATGGTGGCCGTGGCGAGCTTGCTCGGACTTATGGTGGTGGTCACCGGTGTCGTGCAGGCATCGCACCGCTCCTCGGGACTCCATCGGGCGCTCCCTGCCGCCCTGCTCCTCGTCGTCGTGGTGGTGGCGGCAGGCATTGGCCGCGTTCCCCTCGGCGATGGCAGGACCGACGAGGTGCTCTACCCGGCGGTGCTGGTGCTGACGGGCATCGCCGTTAGCGCCGTGGTGCAGCGCTCCCCTGGCCTGCAGCGCGCCACGGGTCGGACGGGCACCGTGGTAGCGGCCGTGCTGGCGCTCGGAGGATTGGGGGTCGTGACGGCATCCGAGCACCGGGCCGCCTACCCCGCCTTCGACCTCACAGCCCTCCACCATGCACTCGAGCAGGAGCGCACGGCTGGCGTGCCCGTCGTTGTCGATGGCTACCTCTCCTTCACCTGGGCCTTCGAGGACCTCTCGCCCTGGACGGTGTCCTTCGTGCAGCACCAGGTGCCGTGGCCGATGGGGTTCCACGTGGTCTCGAGATCGCCGCAGATCCTGCTGTCGAGCAACTACCTCCAACCCGATGCAGCCATCAGGTCGCTCTCACACCGGGCACCTTCGATCTGGTACATCGGGATTGACTACGGCGTCTTCAACATCACCACGCCACGCGGTCTGTGGGACTTCGAGTACAACAGCCCCACGATCGACAACCTGCTCAACCAGGGGTACCGCCCAACCGTCGAGCGCATCCAAGGCCACAACGTCTTCGCCGTACTCCTCTCCCTCTCGGCCTCGCCGGCGAGCGCGTCGCACCCCGAGGGGAAGCGTACGTAGCCAGAGCTGCCCTTTGGAGATGGCGCAGCTGGCCCCGCCCTAGGCTCGACACCATGTCCCACGCCGCCCACGCGCATCCGACGGCCAAGCACCACACCTCTGACGGCATCATCTTGGCCATTGCATGTGTGGCGCAATTCATGGTGGTGCTCGACGTCTCCATCGTCAACGTCGCCCTCCCGTTCATCCAGCCCCAGCTGCACTTCTCCGACGCCGGCATCCAGTGGGTGGTCAACGCGTACGTGCTCACCTTCGCCGGCTTCTTGCTCCTCGGAGGCAGGGCAGCTGACCTGTT
>CAINFA010000017.1 GCA_903847955.1 uncultured Actinomycetes bacterium | reverse complement strand
GACGATGACCGATGCGGAGCGCCTCGAGTTGCGCCACGTGCTGCGCGCCGAGATGGAGCAGGTGCCCGAGCACCGAGGCGAGCACGGCCACAGCCACGGGTCGCCCGTGCCCAACATCTTGGCCACCACCTCGAAGACCAGAATCCTCGGAATCTCCTCGGGCAAGGGCGGGGTGGGGAAGTCTTCGGTCACGGTCAACCTCGCCATTGCCCTGCAGCGTCTCGGCTACCAGGTGGCGGTGCTCGACGCCGACGTCTACGGCTTCTCCATCCCCAAGATGCTCGGCTGCGACCACGACCCGGTGGTGCTGGCCGACATGGTGATCCCCACCCAGATCCATGGGGTTCGCTGCTTGTCCATGGGGTTCTTCGTTCCCGATGACCAGCCGGTGATCTGGCGGGGCCCCATGCTCCACAAGGCCATTGAGCAGTTCTTGTCCGACGCCTTCTGGGGGAACCCCGACTTCGTGCTGATCGACATGCCGCCAGGTACCGGCGACGTGGCGTTGACCTTGTCCCAGGTCGTCCCCCGGGTGGAGATCTACGTGGTGACCACTCCCCAAGCTGCCGCTCAGCGGGTCGCGCAGCGCTCGGCCTACGCGGCGCGGAAGTTGAAGCTGTCGGTGCGCGGGGTGATCGAGAACATGAGTCACTTCACCGGTGATGACGGCACCCGCTATGAGTTGTTCGGCGCTGGTGGCGGCCAAGTGCTGGCCGAAGACCTCGGGATCACCTTGCTCGGGCAGATCCCGCTCGTTCCTGCCCTTCGAGCGGGCGGGGATGATGGGCTGCCCATCACCGTCAGCGATCCCGACGGTGAGGCCGCCCGGGCCTTCACCGCCATCGCCGAGCGGGTCGTGGCCCAAGGCCCCGCCCGGGTCTACCGACAGGAGTTGTCGCTGTCGTAATCCGCGGTGCGCCTTCGGGCATCGAAGGACGTGCGGGAGTTAGCCGTCAATCCCTCGGGGAAGCTTGGCTGGGTCGTAGCCCACGAGCTCGATGGCGCTGCGGAAGGCGAAGCGGTCGGTCATGCCGGCCACGTAGTTGACCGCGGCTCGGAGAGCCAACGGCTCGCCCGCTTCGAGGCCGCCGTGCTCGGCCACCTCGGGGATGGTGTTGGGCTGGGCGGCGAAGTGCTCCACCAGCCGCCGCAGGACCTCGACGACGGCAGCCCCCTGGGCCAGCGAGGAGTCGCGGAGGTAGATGTGCTCGTAGTTGAATCGCCGGAAACTGGCGAGCGCCTCGGCTCGCTGCACGTCCATCCCGATCGTGCCAGTGCTCAGCACGGTCTCGACCACCCCGGCCATGAACGCACCGAGCTGTGCCGAGCGGCTCTGGCCACAGCTCGCGGTGACCTCCTCGGGGAGCTGACCGGGGGTGACGATGCCCGTGGCGACCGCGTCGTCGAAGTCGTGGCAGACGTAGGCGATGCGGTCAGCCCAGGAGACGACCTCGCCCTCGGGGGTCGAGGGGGCAGGCCGGGACCACGAGTGGTTGCGGATGCCGTCCAAGGTCTCGGCGCAGAGGTTGAGCGGCTGGAGCGTCACGTCTGCTCCCCAGACGGCGTGGTCGAAGCCGCCGTCGACGTAGGGGTCGAGCGCATCCTCGCTGGCGTGCCCGCCAGGACCATGCCCGCAGTCGTGCCCGAGCGCGATGGCTTCGGTCAACGCCACGTTGAGCGAGCACGCCCGGGCGATCCCCGTGGCCACTTGGGCCACCTCGAGCGCGTGGGTGAGCCGGGTCCGCTGGTGGTCATCGGGGAAGACGAAGACCTGGGTCTTACCCGCCAACCGGCGGAAGGCTGCGGCGTGCAAGATGCGGTCCCTATCGCGCTCAAAGCACGTCCGCCAGCGGTCAGGCTCCTCCTCCCGACGGCGGTTACCCGCACCGTGGGCGACGGTGGCGCCAGAGGCCAACGACTCGGCCTCGGCACCTTCGCGACCAAGACGATCGAGCGGGCGAGGCGTGACCATGGCCGTCGAGTCGCCGTGGGCCACCCTGAGACCGTCGGAGGGGATGAACCCGGCCATGGTCGATGCCCAGCGTTGGGCTCGCTCAGTGGGGGAGAGGTGGCCCGTCGCCATGTCGGCCAGTCTGCCGCATCCGGGTAACTTGGGTGGGCGCCATGGTGTGGCGCTGAAGGAGGAGTCCCTCGTGGACGTGCGCATCGGCATCACCCAGACCCCCAAGGAGCTCGAGGTCGAGCTTGACGACTCCGACCGCAACGCGGTGCTCGCCAGCATCGAGGCAGCGCTGGCCGGAGAGCAGACGCTGCGCCTCGAGGACCGTCGGGGACGAACGGTGCTCGTGCCGGTCGCCAAGGTGGCCTACGTCGAGGTTGGGGCCTCCACCGCTGAGCGCAGGGTCGGGTTCGGCGCCGCGTAGGCGCCTCGTCGTGCCCCAGCGCATCGACGCCCTCGAGCTGCTCTTCGTCACCGGCAAGGGCGGTACCGGCAAGACCACGGTGGCGGCTGCCACCGCCCGGTACCTCGCCGCCAAGGGCCTCAAGGTGCTGCTGTGCGAGGTCGACGCCAAGGGCGAGTTGGCCCTGGCCTTCGACGTCACCGATCCTGGCTTCGAGCCCAAGGAGGTGGCGCCGGGGATCTCGCTGATGTCGATGGACACTGAGTCCTCGCTGCGCGAGTACCTCAGGCTGTACCTCAAGGTCCCCTTCGTCGGCTCCTTGGGGCCCCTCGCCAAGGCCTTCGACTTCGTCGCCACCGCCGCCCCAGGGGTCAAGGAGATCCTCACCGTCGGCAAGCTCTGCTACGAGGTCCGCCTCCACCGCTACGACGTCGTCGTCGTCGATGCTCCTGCCACCGGGCACATCATCGGCCAGCTGGCTGCCCCCCAGGCCATCAACGAGTTGGTGAAGGTGGGGTTGATTCGCAGTCAAACCGAGTGGATGCTCGACATCTTGTCTGACCCGCTGCGCACCGGGGTCATGGTGGTCACCACTCCAGAGGAGATGCCGGTGACCGAGACCATCGAGCTCACCGCATCGATCACCGCGGCCACCACCGTGGCGCTCTCGGCCGTCGTGGTCAATCGAGTCCTCCCCGGCCGGTTCTCGGTGCGCGAGGAGGAGGTGTTCGAGCGCTTGGGTGCCCCAAGCTCGGTGGCCTCGTTGTCGGCGAGGCTTGGCGCTGATCTCACCGAGGTCTTCGAGGGAGCCAGCCTGGCGGTTGGGCTGCGCAAGAGCCGCTCGCAGCACCTCTCGCGCCTACGCGAGCACATCGACAGCGCCGTGCCTCTCGTGCTGCTGCCGAACCTCTTCGAGGATCACCCGCCCTCGGCCACTACCCAGCTGTTGGCGACCTCCCTCGAACTCGAGCTCGAGCAGTGAGTACGTCCTTCGGTGAGCTCGTGGAGGGCACGAGCGTCCTGATCACCTGCGGCCCCGGTGGGGTTGGGAAGACCACCACCGCAGCGGCCATCGCCGCAGAGGTAGCGAGGCGCTCGGATCGCCGGGTGCTCGTGCTGACCATCGACCCGGCCCGCCGCCTCGCGGACGCGCTCGGGCTCGATGGCATTGGCAACGATGAGCGGCGGGTTGCCCCCGAGGTGCTCGCTGCGGGGGGTCCGGCCCCGCTCGGTCGCCTCGAGGTGGCCATGCTCGACACCAAGCAGAGCTGGGATGCCCTCGTGCGGCGCCACGCCCAAGACGCCGCTACTGCTCAGAAGATCTTGGAGAACCCGCTCTACCAGAACATCACGGGCCGCTTCATCCAGAGCCACGACTACATCGCCATGGAGCGGCTCTACGAGCTGCACCGCTCGGGACGCTACGACCTGATCGTGGTGGACACCCCGCCGACGAGAAATGCGCTCGACTTCCTCGATGCCCCAGAGCGCCTCGCCGACTTCTTCAGCTCTCGCCTGCTGCGTTGGTTGATCGCGCCCTATCGGTCCAAGGTGTTCAACCTGGCCTCGAAGCCCTTCACCCAGGTCGCCGACAAGATCCTTGGCGCTCAGTTCCTGGCAGACATCGCCGAGTTCTTCATCGCGCTCCAGTCGATGTACGGCGGCTTCGTCGAGCGAGCCCAAGCGGTGTCGGCACTGGTCCGCAGCGACGAGGTCACCTTCTGCGTGGTGTCGTCGCTCGAGACGACCCCAGCCCGCGAAGCGGAGTTCTTCGCGGCCGAGCTCACCAAGCGGCACCTCAACCTCGGTGCGGTGGTGTTCAACAAGGTGCTCCCTGACGTCCTCACCCACCCCGATGCCGAGCTCGCCGCTCGGATGCTGACCTCGAAGGGCGAGGAGCTGGCCAGCAACCTCGACGAGGATGAGAAGCTCGCCGCTCGAGTTCTCCATGAGGTCGGGACGAGCTTCGTCGACTTCGCCCAGGTGGCGCGCACCGAGCGCCGAATCCGCCAAGGCTTCCACCTCGTGTGCGACCTCGTGTGCTCGGTGCCGTACTTCGACGGCGACGTCGCCGACCTCGAGGGATTGGCTCGGCTCTCGAAGGCGCTGTTCGACCACGAGACCTGACCCGCACGAGCCACACGGTCCGTGGCCCATACTTGGAGCACCAGCGTCCAGGACCCGAGGGGAACGCCATGCTCGACTACCACCTGCACCTGTGGGAGCACACGAGTGCCGAGACCCCCATGGTCCTCGACCAGCTGGCCGCCTACTGCGAGGCTGCTCAGGCAAACGGGGTGGTTGAACTGGCGATGACCGAGCACCTCCACCGGTTCGTGCAGATCGGTGACGTGGTGGGACGCTTCTGGGATGACCCGGTCAACGAGCCGTACCTCGCCCCCTCGATGGCGAAGTACTTCGACCACCACATGCGAGCCAACCTCGACGACTACATCGAGCTCTGCCTCGAGGCCAAGCGCCAGGGGTTGCCCGTGGTGATTGGTATGGAGGTGGACTACTACCGCGGTCAGATGGATGAGGTGGCCGAGCTGTTGGCGCAGTACCCCTTCGACGTCCTGTTGGGTTCCGTGCACTGGGTGGGGAACTGGCAGTTCGACGACATCTGGGACCCCGTCCAGATGGCCGAGTGGGACCACCGGTCCATCGACCGCTGCTGGGATGCCTACACCGAGGCACTCGAGGAGCTCGCGGCAACCCGGACGTGCGACGTCCTGGCCCACCCTGACGTGATCAAGGTCGCCGGACACCGCCCCGATGCCCCCCAGGAGTGGTGGGACCGGATCGCCGAGGCGGCGGCCAGCTCCAAGATGGCTGCCGAGGTGTCCTCGGCGGGGTGGCGCAAGCCGGCCGATGAGGTGTACCCCGCTCCGCCCCTGTTGGCCCGGATGGTGGCCAAGGGCGTGCCGCTGACGACGGCCTCCGACGCCCACAAGCTGTCCCAGGTCGCCGACCGATCAGGTGATCTCCACCAGCTGCTCAGCTCAACGGGCGTGACCCAGCTCCAGGGCTACCGCAATCGCCAGGCCCACACGGTGCCGCTTCGTCCGAGCGAGGCGTAGGTGGCGACGCTCGCTGAGTTGGCCGCGCTGCGCACCGACTTATCGCCGGACGCGCTCGAGCACCTCCAACGGTTCTTGGGGTCGTGGTCACTGTTGGCCGACCTCGCCTTCAGCGACCTGCTGCTCGTCGCTCCTGTGGCTGGCACCGACCCCGTGCTCGACGAGCAGGACGCGGCCTACGTGGTGCTCGGGCAGATCCGCCCCAACAACGGCCCAACCCTGCTCATCGCTGACCTGCTCGGTCGCACCCTCGAGCGCTCGGCGTTCGCCGCGATGCGCGACGTGGCGTCGGCCAATCCAGCCGTACTCCGTCGCCACGAGCTGGGGTCAGACATCGCGGTCGACGCCATCCCGGTGCGGTTCCGTGGGTCGATCATTGCGCTCGTGCTGCGGGTGCAGCGCCAAGAGCAGGGCGCCTCGAGCGTCTACGAGCAGCTCTACACCGACGTGTTCGCCCGGCTATGCCAGATGATCTCCGAGGGGGCGTTCCCTTTCGTCGACGCCGACGTCTACGTCGAGGGCAATCCCCGGGTGGGGGACGGCATGGTGGTGGTCGACGCTGACTGTCGGGTGGAGTTCGCCTCACCCAATGCCGTCAATGCGCTGCACCGCTTGGGGCTGTTCTCGCCCCCTGAGGGCCGGACCCTGACTGACCTCGCGGCTGACCTGCGGGCAGTCGAACGGTCGCTCGCTCGAGCCGAACCACTCGTGCACGAGATCGCACGGATGCCAGACGTCGCAGTGCGGATCCAGTCGATCCCCCTGTTGGCCGGTGACGTGGTCACCGGCGCCATCGTGCTGATGCGTGACGTCACCGACGTTCGTCGGCTGGGGCAGTTGGTGCTGTCCAAGGACACCGCCATTCGAGAGGTCCACCACCGGGTGAAGAACAACCTGCAGACCATCTCGTCGTTGCTGAGCCTCCAGGCTCGCCGGGTGAGTGGTGCTGAAGGCCGCATCGCCCTGCTCGAGGCCGAACGCCGAGTGCGGTCGATTGCCTTGGTCCACGAGGTGCTGTCACGCGAACCCGGCGATCAGGTGCCCTTCGACGACATCATCACCTCGCTCGTGGCCATGGCCAAGGACTCGGTGGTCACCGAGCAACCGGTGGAGATCACGGTGGCAGGTGACCTCGGCGAGGTGGTGGCCGAGGTGGCCACGCCCTTGGCCGTCTGCGTGGCGGAGCTCTTGCAGAACGCGGTGGAGCACGCCTTCGCCCGTCCCGACGCTGCCGTCTAGGTGGACGGGGCCTGGGTCATCCGTCACGAGGACCTGGCCGGGCAGGTCGACATCACCTTGTCCCACGATGACGAGTGGTTGCGGGTCGAGATCCTCGACAATGGTCGAGGGCTCCCCGAGGACTTCTCGATTGCCGGGACCACCTCGCTTGGGCTCTCGATCGTGCGAGACCTCATCGAGTCCCAACTCGGGGGGCACCTCGAGATGACTACTGCTGGGATCGCTCCCGGCGGTGGAACCCTGGCCCGGTTCTCGGTCCCGGTGGGCGAGCGCTGGAGGAGCTAGCTGCGCGGGGCTTGGGCGCGACGGCGAGCTGCGAGCCACGCCTTGCGGAGCTTGCGTCGCTCCTCCTCAGAGGTGCCGCCCCAGACGCCGGACTCTTGGTTGGTGGCGAGGGCGAACTCGAGGCAGGGCTCAATGGCCGAGCACTGGGTGCAGACTCGCTTGGCGGCGTCGATCTGACTCACGGCCATGCCCGTCGCTCCCACGGGGAAGAACAAGTCCGGCTCGGTGTTGCGACAGGCAGCCACCTGCCGCCAGTCGTCCGCGTCCCAATCCACCGTGCGGTTCCAGATCAGCGCCATTGGATGGCCTCCAGGTACTCGTGATCACAAGCACATGCACGCCACCGAGTGGTCGTGCTGTGCATCATCGGTGATGAGACACTATTCCCGAAGTTGCCTCACGACAAGGCATACGCTGAGAAAACCTCCTGCTCAGAGCGTTGTGGTTGCTCGTCGGTCACGAACTGGTCACCGACGTGTCATCCTCGTAGGAGCCAAACTGCAGCCATGACCCAGATCTTCGCCCACCGTGGGGTGGCCACCACTCAGCGAGAGAACACCTTGGCCGCGTTCGCCGAGGCCATTGAGGCCGGCGCTGACGGCGTCGAGCTCGACGTCCGGCGCACCGCCGACGGGGCCCTCGTGGTGCACCACGACGCTTCCATTGCTGGACTCGGGCCCATCGCCGAGCTCTCGGTGGGACTCCTGCCCCGGCACGTGCCGCTGCTGGTCGAGGCGCTCGAAGCGTGTGGCGGTCTCACCATCAACGTCGAGCTGAAGAACCACCCCACTGAGCCTGGCTACGACCCGACGCCCTCGTTGGTCCAAGCCGTCCACGACGAGGTCGTCGCCGCTGGCGTGGCCAGCCAGGTCCTCTACTCAAGCTTCGACCGACCCACCTGCGAGCTGCTCGTCGGACTCGGCGCAGAGGTCCGAGTTGGGTGGTTGCTCGAGGTCGGCGCACAGGTGGCGAACCTCGCTCCTGATGCTGCCCAGGACGGATTCTGCGCGCTCCATCCCTTCGTCCTCGACGTCACAAGCGCGTCGGTCGAGGTCGCCCATGGGCTCCAACTGGCGATCAACACCTGGACGGTCAACGCACGGCACGACCTCGAGGCCATGGTGACTGCCGGCGTTGACGTGATCATCACCGACGACGTCGCTCTGGCACTCGAGGTCAGGTCGGCCGCGGCCTGACGCCTCGCTGGGTTGTCGTCGCGCCGGGTGCACCCCCTAGACTGCGTCCATGAACGTCGTCGTCTGTGTCAAGCAAATTCCCGACCCCGCCGCGCCGCAGTCGCTCGAGCCCGGCACCCACACCTTGGACCGCTCCGGCAAGTTGATCCTGGACGACTCCGACAGCTACGGCGTCGAGATGGCCCTGCAGCTGGTCGACCAGGCCGGCGGAGGCGAGGTCACCCTCGTGTCGATGGCTCCCGGTGGCGAGACCGCTGGCCTGCGCACCGCGCTGGCCATGGGTGCCGCCAAGGCCATCTTGGTCTCCGACGATGCCCTGAAGGGCTCT
>CAINFA010000016.1 GCA_903847955.1 uncultured Actinomycetes bacterium | reverse complement strand
GTCGGGTTTCCACCGGGCATCGTGACCGCTACCACCATGATCCTCTGGGGCATCGAGCGCAGTCTGGATGAGCACTTCCTGCTCGGTGACGGCGCGTCGCTCGGCTCGGTGCTCGTCCAAGTGGCCGGCATCCTGCTCATCAGCGGCGGTGCGGCGCTCATGGTCGTGACGGTGCTCCGCTGGCGGACCTGGCTCCAGGCCCAAGCCTTGGCGGCACGAGCGCCGGTGCCTGTCCAGCCTGGGGGCCGAGCCCTAGAGGACTTGA
This sequence comes from uncultured Actinomycetes bacterium, assembly GCA_903847955.1. Taxonomy (GTDB): domain Bacteria; phylum Actinomycetota; class Acidimicrobiia; order Acidimicrobiales; family RAAP-2; genus CAINFA01. The sequence continues at coordinate 39,081 of CAINFA010000016.1, read as the reverse complement.
CCTAAGAACTCGGCGAAGCGCTCACTCGTGGGGTGGTCGAAGATGGTCTTGGGGTCGCCGTGCTCGATGATGACCCCTTGGTCCATGAAGTACGCGGTGTCGGCGACCTCACGAGCGAAGCCGATCTCATGGGTAACGACCACCATGGTCATCCCGTCGTTTGCCAAGGACCGCATCACCTCAAGCACGTCGCCCACCAGCTCGGGATCGAGCGCGGAGGTCGGCTCGTCGAAGAGCATGAGCTTGGGCTCCATGCACAGTGCCCGAGCGATGGCGATGCGCTGCTGCTGTCCGCCCGAGAGCTGCGCAGGGTACGCATTCGCCTTGTCTGCCAGCCCGACCCGCTCGAGCAGCGCGTGCGCCCGCTCCTCGAGCGCAGCACCTCGGTGACGGCGAACGATCGTTGGCGCCAGGGTGATGTTCTCCAAGGCGGTGAGGTGTGGGAAGAGGTTGAACCGCTGGAAGACCATGCCGATCTCGGCCCGGCGGGCGCAGACCTTGCGGTCGGAGAGTTCGTAGAGCTTGCCGCGCCGTTCTTCGTAGCCGACGTGGTCACCATCGACGAGGAGTTGGCCTCCGGAGATCTTCTCGAGGTGGTTGATGCAGCGCAAGAAGGTGGACTTGCCCGAACCTGAGGGCCCGAGCAAGCACGTCACCTCGCCTGGGGCCACGACCAGATCGATGCCCTTGAGCACCTCATGGCGCCCGAAGCTCTTCGTGACGCTGATGGCTTCGACCATGGCGCTCACTGGCGTCCTCCCCCAAAGAGCGAACCCCTCCAGCGAGAAGCCGTTGGCTCGGTGGCGATGCCCTTGCCGTAGTGGGCCTCAATGAAGTGCTGACCGATGGTCATCACCGAGGTCAGCACCAGGTACCAAATCGACGCCACGATGAGGAGGGGGATGATTTCGTAGTTCCCAATCGCGATCTGGTTGGCGGCGTAGAACAGGTCCCCACTGTGGATCCCGAAGATGGCGATGCCACCTAGTGCTGTCGCCAGCAGCGACGTCGTCTTGAGCATGGAGATCGTCTCGTTGCCCGTGGCAGGGATGATGGCTCGCATGGCCTGGGGCAGCACGATGCGACGGAAGGTTGAGGGCTTGGACATCCCGAGCGCCTGGGCCGCCTCGGTCTGACCTCGGTCGACCACGATGATGCCGCCGCGCACGATTTCAGCGAGGTAGGCCGCCTCGTTCAGCGATAGCGCCAACACCGCCACGACGAGCAGGTTGCTCAGTGCGGTGTTGGTCGACACCGTGGCGTAGCTGTGCCAGAAGGGCACCCCGAACGACACGCTCGGGTACAGCCACGAGACGTTGTACCAAAAGATCAGTTGCACCCAGATGGGTGTCCCGCGGAAGAACCAGATGAAGAGCCACGACACGCCTCGAAGCTGGATCGCTCCCGAGAGGCGCATCGAAGCCAGGACGATGGCCAACACGAAAGCGATCACCATCACGATGATGGTGATCGACATGGTGACCACCACCCCCAGCAGGATGGTCTTGGTGAACAGGTAGTGGAAGACGGTGGGCCAGTCGAAGCGCCACCTTGAGGCATTGGGGTTGTCGACGGGAGCCACCTTGGAGAGCAAGGTGTGGATCCCCATGGCGCCAAGCACCACGAGCAGCAGGGTTGCCGCCCATCGCCCATAGCGCCGCAGCGGCACGGTCGTCATGCCATGGCCCGCAGGCGGCGCCTCCTCGAGGCCCGACGCGTCAACGGAGGGAGTCGACGGGAACGCTGCTCCCGTCGAGCCCTCCGTCGGTAGGTCGGTCAAGGGACTAGAACAGCGCCTTGTTCAGCGTGGCGGTCTTGACCCCACCCTTGGTCTGGCCCCAGTACTTCAAGATGGTGCCGTACTGCCCGCTCTTGACGAGGTAGTTCACCGCACCCTCGATGGCCACATCGAGCTTGGCGTTGGCGCCGGTCTTGACCACGGCCAGGCCGTAGGGGGCAGAGGCGTAGACCGAGCCGGTGTTCTTGAAGGTGCCACCAGAGGTTGACACGATGTACGCCGAGACCTCAGAGTCGGCGAAGCCGACGGTGGCGTGCCCGTCGGAGACGGCCAAGTTGGCGAGCGTCTGGGTCGAGAAGGCGAGGACCGACACGCCAGACTTGTGCGCCTTGTGGCAGGCAGTGTTGGCGGTAGCGGCGTCATCCTGCTCGGTGGTGCCGATCTCCACTGACACCGTCTGCCCGCAGAGCTGCAGCAGGCCCGATCCTGACAAGGCCTTCGCCGAGGCCAGCTCGTAGAACCCCTCACCAGCGTTGAAGTAGTCGACGAAGTTGACGACCTTCTCGCGGGCCTTGGTGTCGGTGAACGACGACGCACCAACGTCGAAGGAGTTGGTTTGGAGCTTGGGGATGATGTCGTCGAAGGTCACGCTCGTGATCTGGGTCTTGAGCCCGAGCACCTGGCCCACGGCCTTCATCAGGTCGGCATCGACGCCGACTACCGTGGTGTTGTCACTGGCGAGGTACTCCATGGGGGCGTAGGTCGAGTCCGATGCCACCGTGAGCACCCCGCTCTTGGCGATAGAACTCGGCACGAGGCTGGCGATCGAGGCCTGCTTGGTGATCGTCGGCCAGCTCGCACCGTCGCCCGAGGCGCCGGCAGACGGGGCCACACCCGCAGCCACGGTGATGGGAAGCGCAGCCAACGCAGCGCCGGTGAGGATGGAAGCGAGTTTCAGGGCCATGAGGCACCTCCTTGAGTCGAACAGGAGCAACATACAGGACCAATGTCACAGAAGTGTTACGCGACGGAAACCCACGAGCTCCCACGTGACAGGGCCAAGCATGCCTTCTCGCACGCTCAGGCGTCGCTCACCACGAAGGCGGCGCCTCAGAGCGAGCCCTTGGCGACGGCCGAGCGCGAGTCCGCTCTTCAAGCTCGGCCGTCAGGCGGGCAACCTCGGCTTCGAGCGCTGCCAGTTCATTGACCTGCCGCAAGGTGATGTAGTCGTCGAAGACGCCTGCGGGACGGCCGAGGTCAACCTCGAGCGCCCGAACCTCGGGGTCTGTGGTGTCCACGTAGTAGCGATTGAGCCCTTCGAACAAGACGCATCGATACCCGGCTGCGACCACGATGGGCTCGAACCGCTCATGGGCTGGCTCAGGTGAGCCGGGTTTGGTGGCCTCGACCACCACGACCCGAGGTCGCACCGCCGAGAAGTCCATGCCGGCCAGCACCTCAGCCTCGAGGCCTTCGACGTCGACCTTCATGAAGTCCACGATGGGTGCGAGCTGGAGTTCGGAAAGTACCGACGCCAGCGTCCGTACTTCGACGCTGTGCTCGGTGAACCCTTCGGCGACGAGCTCATCTCGACGAGAGAGGTCGAGGGTCGACCAACCGGTCCGCTCGGGGGGACCCACCAACATCTGGAGTGTCCCGGGCGCAGCCCCAACTGCCAGCTGCAGGTTCGTGTCTGCTGGCCGTTGAGCCACGAGGCGACCGAAGAGCGTCGGGAGTGGCTCGATGTTGATCCCCGACCAGCCACGAGCGCTGAAGTAGGCCGTCACGGAGTCGACCAAGGGATCGTGCGCACCCACGTCGATCCACGTCCCGAGCCGAGCCTCAGGCCGAAGTGCCCGAGCCAAGATGACGTCCTCACCGTTCTGGGCGAAGGAGATGGGCCGCCCGCGGAACGTCGCGGCCGGACGCGGGATGGTCCCTGGACCCTCGGTCACCACGAGTGGATCAGTGGCCATGGGCAATCCAGGTGAAGGCGTCGACGACCTCGTCGACGCTGAGCGCCATGGTGGCATCGCCGACGGTCATCTCGAAGCGCTGCAGCGCCGGCCCCTCGGTCATGAACGGCCGAGCGAAGCTCCAGATCCCTCGCTCGGTCGCCAGGTCGTACATCCGCCGAGCGATGACCGCCCGCTCGCCAGCAATCCGGATGTGGAGCAACGGGCTCTGCACCGGCGTGGGCAGCACCTCGACCCCCTCGAGTGCTCCAAGTGCCGCCCCGATGGCCTTGGCCCGCCGGTAGTAGGCCCCCATCTTCGGCTGGCGCTCAGCCAGCACCGTCCTCGCTGATGCGGCGTAGGGCCACAGGCCGAACAGCCGCCCACCGTGCCGAGTCCTCCAAGCGCTGAGCTCACCGATCACCTCCTTCGAACCAGCCACGCAGCTGCCGGCAATGCCGCCGAGTCCCTTGTAGAACGACACGTAGACCGTGTCGAAGAGGGCGGCAACCTTGGCGATGGATGCCTTGGCGGTCGCCTGGTAGTACGGCGCAGCCTCGAAGAGCCGCGCCCCATCGAGGTGCACCGCCGCGCCTCGACGCCGAGCCCACTGGCACATGGCGTCAAGCTCGGCGAAACTCGGCAGGGTGCCACCGAGGGCGCGCTGGGGCAACTCGAGCACGAGGGACCCGAATGGCTCGCGCACCGCCTTGAGGCGCTCGATGGTCAACGGCTCGGTTGCGGGGCCGACCGGGATCCCCACGAGGCCGTGGAGCCGCTCGTAGGCCCGCTCCTCAGAGGTGTCGAGGTGGCACGTGGGGTGGAAGACCACTGAACGACGACCTCGGGCGTCGGCGTGGATTCGAAGCGTGGCCTGCTGGGCCATGGTGCCGCTCGGCAGGAATAGCGCAGCAGGCTTCTCCAGCAGCGTGGCGACGTCAGCCTCAAGTGCCGCAACCACACCACCGTCTCCGTAGACGTCGAGCTCAGCGTCGACCGGAATGGTGGCCAAGAAGCGCTCGGCGGTCCGCCGTCCATGGCCTGCGATGAAGCGGTCACATCCAGCCTCGGCGGCGCGCAGTTGTGCAGCGGTGGGCACGACGGGGCGAGCGGCCATGGGACCAACCTAGTGAACCACCCGACCCTGAAAGGCACGAATCGGTACGCTGCACAGATGGCTCCAAGCGAGATTTCCTTCGACGACCGTGACCTCTCCAAGCGCGAGCTGGCCGATGCCGCGGTGGTCGCCTGTCGGGCGTTCTTCACCGATCCGTTCTTCGTCTTCCTCTCCCCCGACCCGGTGCTGCGCAACCAGGGCCTCGTGACGTTCTTCCACACCATGCTCAAGCACCTCGGCGACAACAGCAGGATCACCACCGCCCGAGATGCCAAGGACAAGATCATGGGCGTGGCCGCGTGGCTGCCTCCAGGGGCGTACCCCCAGTCCATCGGGACCCAGTTCGCCCAGGTGCCCGGCACCCTCCGAGCGCTCTACCGCCGCCCACGGGCGCTCAAGGACGGCACCGCCTTCCTCAACGCCATGGCCAAGGCACACCCGAAGGACCCCCATAGCTACCTCTTCCTGCTCGTCGCCGACCCCGAAGTGCAACGTCAAGGGGTGGGTTCACTCTTGCTGACCGAAGGCCTCGAGCGCGCTGACCTCGAGGCCGTCCCGGCGTACCTCGAGACCCAGAAGGAGGACAACCTCCCCTACTACCGCCGCTTTGGGTTCGAGGTCGTCAACGACCTGCGACCCGTTGCCGGTGGCCCACAGCTGTGGGCCATGCAACGACCAGCCCGACGATGACCCCAACCGCACCACCGCGTCCCGCTGAGCTGTTCAGCGTTGGCCCCACCACCGCCGAGCTGTTCATCGACGGAGAGGTCGTGGTCCTCGAGGGACTCGAGCCCTCCAGCGAGCACCTCGTCGAGGGCATCGCCTTCAGCACCCTCGAGGACATCGGCGAGGTGCGGTCGACCATCGCCACCATGAACGACGTCCACTTCGGTGAGGAGGTCTGCGGCCGGGTGGCGGGCGTCGAGGGATCAGGCATCTCGCTCCCTGCGGGTCAACCTCCCTACCCGGTGGTGATGAACGAGGCGGTGGTGGCTGAGGCTGCGATGACCACGCCAAGCCTCGTGGTGGTCAAGGGGGACCTCACCGACGAAGGGCGCCCATCGGAGATCGCGGCCTTCCGCCAGCTGTACCGAGGCACCTTCGGCACCCGGCTCCTCTACGTGCGGGGCAACCATGACTGCTACGAAGGCAGCCAGTACGCCGACTGGCCGGTCCAGGTTTCCGACCTCGATGGCGCACGGGTGGTGGTGCTCGACACCGCACGACGGTTCACCGTTGGTGGCACCCTCGACGCTGCGCAGATCGACGCCGTCGATGCCTTGGCGCAGAGCACCACTCTGCCGGTGCTCCTCTTCGGGCACCATCCATTGTCAACTCCTGAGCACCCGCTGACCCCTGCGAACAGCATCGATGAGCACGCTGGCGCCTTGTTGCTCGAGTGCTTGGGCCGTCACGACAACCTCATCGCCTACCTCGCTGGCCACACCCACCGTTGTCGTCGTCAGGTGCACCGGGGAACCGACCTCATTGAGGTTGCCTGCGTCAAGGACTTCCCCGGCGCCTGGGCGCAGTACCTGATCGGCACGAAGGGCATCACCCAGGTCCTGCACCGGGCTCGGCGGCCCGACGCCGTGGCCTGGGCTGAGCAGACGCGCCACCTGTTCGACGGCTACTACGGGGCCTATGCCCTCGGCGAGCTCTCGGACCGTAGCTTCCTCCTCGGAGGGCCAACGGCCTCGACGACCAGTCGTCGGGGCTAGACCACTGCCGGTTGGCCCCCAACTGGGGCCGAGCGCCCGAGGGTGACGGTGGAGGCGTCAACGAGGCCATCCACGGCCGGCGGTAGGCGGAACGCGCCGTCTTGGGCGAACGCAGCCGGTGATCTGGACGTCACATCCCCGCGCTCACCGGGAGCCGCACCGAGACGACCATGAGGTGACCACCGGGGGTCAGGTAGCCCGGTCGGAAGTAGGTCAACACCAACGTTGACCCCTGGGACATCTCCGGGTGGCCGACGTAGGCGTAGCAGAAGTGCGAGATCGACTCGACCCCGTTGGCGTCAATCGGCGGAGGCCCGTCGCAACCTGGAAGGCGGGCAGTCCCGACCTCGTGGAACGGCCCAGTGGCTGTGGAGCCACGGTAGATCGCGAGGTCCCCGCTGTCATCGGTCTGCTCAACGAGCACGAAGCTCGGGATCGAGCCCCCCGAGCCGGGGTAGAGGTTGACCGACACCGTTTTGAGCGGCGCCCAGGGCTTGGAGGTGGCATCGACGTGGAGCGCCATCGGCACGTAGCTCGCCGGGTTCTCGAGGTTGGCCAAGGTGGGGACCATGGAGACCGCATTGACCGATCCGGCGATACACGTCGTTCCCACCTGGTTCGTGCACTGACTCGAGAACAGGACCAGCTTGCCGCCGGCGGTGAACACCGGAGCCTCGAAGCGGTCGGCCAGTGGCAAGGTTGCGCCGAGTGGCGCCGGGCCGAACACCTCAGTTGGTGGCACCACGAAGGCGTTGGTGGACGTGTTGAACTCGGTGAAGCCCCAGGCCTCGACCGGATAGGAGGTGTTCGACTCGAGGCACACGTCGTAGAAGGTGATGAGCACCGTCGTGGTCGACGGTATGAGCGCCGCACCCGTCACCCATCGTGCGGGAAACCCCGCTGAGGAGTTCAGACACGGTGTGGCACGCCCCGGCTCGAACAGTGCGGTTGGGTTCGCCATGAAGTGACTCGGGTAGGTCGTGGGGTTCGCCGCCGTGCTCCCCACCTGCACCTCATCTAAGGCAGTTGGTGCTTTGAGGACGGGGGTGCGACCCTCGGCGGCAGTGGAACCGGTGATGAACGACAGGCGGGTCACGGTGCCGGCCACCTTGCGGACGACCGTCGTGTCACCGAAGATCCACAGTGACCTCGAGCCGCCGAGTGCTGCGCTGATGCCCTCATCGCGGTCGATCCAGTAGTTCCCGGCATGCTCACTCGAGGTCTCGAGTGGCCCCAAGGTGGTCACCGCCAAGTTCGGCAGGCTCGGCGTGGAGGCGCCCGAGCGAACCGCTGCACCTCCGAGGGTGACCAAGGCCGCCACCATGCACAAGACGCCGACCGGCAGTCGACGGCTGCTCGACCTCACGGGGACTCCGGCACCGACGACCGACGACCTTCGAGCGCCTCAGGGTAGGCCCGCTCGGTCCGGTGACCTCGAGCCAGGTTGAACATCCAGCTCGTGACGGTGCTGGCACGGTGCCGATGGCTCGCCAAGAACGCGAGGTGGACGAACCCCCAGATCAACCAGGCGAGGAACCCAGAGAGCTTGAACCGCCCGACGTGCACGACGGCCTTGAAGCGCGAGATGTAGGCCGCACTCCCGAGGTCTCGGTACCTGAAGCGCTCCTCGGGCTTGGCACGACCTTCGACCAGTCGGCGAATCTGCCCTCCAGCGTGCAGGCCACCTTGGAGGGCAACCTCGGCAACGCCCGGCAGCCCGTTCAGGGCCATGATGTCGCCCAGGACCCAGACGTCGGGGTGCCCAGGTACGGTCAGGTCCTCCTCGACGGCAATCCTCCCAGCTCGATCTTGGCTGACCCCCAGTGCCTCGGCCACGACCTTGACGAAGGGAACAGCTTCGACCCCTGCCGTCCACAGCACGGTTCGGGCCGCGAACCGCTCGTGTCGGCCGTCGCTGCGGGACTTGGCGGTCAGCCCGCGTGCATCGACGTCGACCACCAAGACCCCCATGTGCAGCTCGACGCCGAGGCCCTCGAGGTCTCGTACCGCACGCGCAGAGAGCGCCTCGCCGAACACCTGGAGCGGCGCGTCGACACCATCGAAGAGCAGCACCCTCGCTTCGGTGGGGTCGATGTGGGTGAACTCCTTGGCGATCGTCTTGAGCGCGAGCTCTCGGATCTGTCCGGCCAGCTCGACCCCGGTTGGCCCAGCGCCGACCACCGCGAAGGTCAGCCAATCCTTCCGCTCAGCGGGGGTGGGGAGGCTCTCGGCCATCTCGAAGGCGCCGTAGATCCGGCGTCGAATCTCGAGCGCATCGTCGAGCGTCTTCATACCCGGTGCGAACTCGGCGAAGCGATCGTTGCCGAAGTAGCTCTGCCGCATCCCTGCGGCGACGATGAGGTAGTCGTAGGCCAGTTCGTAGGTGGACCCGTCAGGACGGCGGGCCGAGACGACCTTGGTCTCAGCGTTCAGCGCCACCGCCTCACCTTGGAGCACCGTGCAGTTGCGGTACCGACGGACGAGGCTTCGGAGCGGAAGGGTGATCTGCCCCTCGGACAAGATGCCGGTCGCGCACTGGTAGAGCAAGGGCTGGAACAGGTTTGAGGTGTTCCGGTCGAGGATCGTCACCTGCACTGGCGCCTTGGCCAACCTGCGGGCAGCGAAGACGCCGCCGAAGCCACCACCGATGATGAGCACTCGAGGCGTCGACGATGCGGCGGCTCCCATGGCAACAGTCTTACCGATCAGCGCACCGCCTCGGTGCGCTGCCTCGGCCATGGTCAGCACGGCTCCCAGAGCTCGAACGTGTTGCCCTCAGGATCCCTTGCCCAACTGAACCGACCATGCTCGTCATCGACGATCGGTTCCACAGGAGCACCGAGGCGGACGAGTCGCTGGCAGATCTCCTCGAGGCCCTCAACCCCGACGTTGACCAGGCCTGCTGCCGTGGGTCACCGAGGTGCTCGTCGTCAAGGCTGGAGATGCTGAAGACGCTCGCATGTTCGGCGTGGTCGGGCTCGAGCACCGCGCCCCAAGGTTCGACCACAACCCCAAGGGCTGCTTGGTAGAAGCGCCGGAGCGCCTCTGGGTCCTGAGCGCGGAGGAACACCCCACCGATGCCGAGTACCTTCGCCCTCCCCGCAGCGTAGGGTGAGCGCACGGCAGCGCCGAGCTCTCGCGCTCGGTTGCCGAGCAACCCGTCATCGAGGAGCCAGCCATGGTCAGCACTCTCGTCGCACCCCGTCACCTCCGAGCTCGGCTCGGACAAGCCATCGGCGTCCTCGAGGCACTCGATGGCACCTTGGCCCACGTCGAGCACCTCGGCGACACGCTGAGCACCACCCGACGGCGCGCCACGTCGATCCTGAAGGTGCTGCTCCTGGCCAGCCTCGTCGCCGGCCTGGTAGCGGTGGTGGTTACCGTCGTGCGCCGCGACTCCCCCGCCTCCACGCCCGAGGACGTCACCGAGGCCAGCTGAACCCTCAGGCGGTTGGAAGGCCGCTGGCGACCTCGGGCCAGACCCCCGGCCGCTCGGCGGTCAGCAGCAGGTCGGTCATCTGGCGACCGAGGTGCTCTTGGCGCCACTGCAGCAGGGCCTTGGCCCCCTCGAGCACCTTGGCAGGGTCGGCTTGTGGCGTCCGCCACGTCGGATCGGCGACGAGGTCGAAGCACAGCGAGCTCCCGTCACCGAACTGGACGTAGGCCAACTCGTCGTTGACGACGGCCGCCAGGTTCTGCCGTTCCAAGAACCGGTGCTCAGGCCAACCAGGTGCATCGGCGCCGATGAAGACGTACCGCCAGTCCCACTCGTAGTGCGCGGCGGTTCTCCAGTCCTTGGCGGTGCCGTCGAAGAGCGCCAGCAACGACCGACCATCCACCTGTCGTGGAATGGGCTGCCCCAGCCGCTCGCACAGCGTGGGGAAGAGGTCCACATTCTCGGTGAAGGCCTCCACGGTGATCCCGCTCGCCTCGACGAAGGGGTCACGCCAAATGCCGATGATGTGGTAGCTCTGCGGGAAGTAGCCCAACTTCTCCTTCAGCCCGTGGTCGCCGAGCTGCTCACCGTGGTCAGCGGTGATGAGGACCACCGTCTCGTCCCACTCCCCACGGGCCTCGATAGCAGCCACGACTTGTCCCAGGCGGCTGTCAATCTCGGCGATCATGCCGTAGTACTGCGCCCGCATCTGCCGTTGGCCCTCCTCGTCGGTGGGGGCTGCGGCGGCAGGAATCGACAGCCACGCGGAGTGGTTGGGCTCACGGTGCGCGGCATCCACCGGTGCGATCGGGAGCTCGACTTCGGCGGGGTCGTAGCGCTCAGAGAAGTGCCCGGCGGCGCTGTAGGGCGGGTGCGGTCGGAGGTAGCTGAGGTGCGCGAACCACCCTGAGGGCTGCGCATCGAGCCAACGACAGAACTCGTTGGTCAAGAATGCCGACAACGAGTGCTCCGCTGGTCGGCTGGGCTCGTCGACCAGCATCTGGTGCCAGCCACCGGGAGGCACCTCGTAGCCGAGCGACTCGAGCCACGTACGCCAAGGTGCCTGGTTCTCGGGCAGGTAGCACCCCACCTCGAAGCCGGGCAGGATGCCGTCGTAGTTGTCGAGGCGCGGGTCGTCAGGACCCGTTGCGGTGCGGGGATCCTGACCCTGGTCGGTGTAGCCGAAGAGCGTCGGGGTGAACCCCGCCCGGCGAACCATTTTGGCCACGTTGTCGAAGCTGGCGTCGAGGGGCGAGCCATTGGCCACTACCCGGTTGTTCATTTGGTACATCCCGGTGTAGAGCGCGGCGCGACCCGGCGAGCAAGGTGCCGCTTGGGAGAAGTGCTTGGTGAGTCGAACGCCCTCGGCAGCCAAGCGGTCGAGGGTCGGCGTCGCAACCACGGGATGCCCGGCGGCACCGTAGGAGTCGGCTCGGAATTGATCCAGGGTGACGAACAGGACATTCACGGCAAACCACGGCTCCTCAGGCGACCTCGGGACGGCACCGCTGACCCTAGGGGCCACCTCTGAGGGAGGCAACCTGTAGACGGGGGTGCCAAGATGGAGCGTCTGGAGGAGGACCATGTCCAAGGGGACCATCAGGAAGTTGGCCGCGCTGGCGACCGCCATCGGCATCGTGCTGTCGATCATGGGGCACGACGGCCGCCGCAGCACCATCCAATTGGCCGGCGATGCCGGACGGGCACTGAGCGCTGCAGTGGTGATCGCGGGGGCTTTCCGATGACGGCCAGCATCCTCCTCACGGGAGGGCTCTTGGGCCTGCTCTACCTGATCTTGCTAGTCAGCCTCGGGATCATGTCACTGCGCAAGGGCCACTGGGTGATGTTCCTCGTCGGCCTCGTCTTCCCGCTGTTCTGGTTCATTGGAGCACTGCTGCCCAAGCGCTCCTAGGTCGGCGCTCCGCCGTGGCCCCTCCCTCTGATCTCGACCTGGTTGCGGAATCGATCACGCTCGCCAAGGCACTGCTCGCCGAGGCCCAGCGCACCCAAGGGGCGCAGGAGCGACGACGACAGAGGAGGCTCCGACGGCTCATCGAAGCCGAAGGTGGCATCACCACCGTCGAGGTCTTGAGCGACGAGGTCGGTCGCATCACCGATCCCGTGCGGGCGGCTCGCCGCTTGACCGAGGTGGCTCGTCAGGCAGAGGGCCTTGGAGCCATTGACCGAGCCCTCTTAGGTACCGGAGCGAGGGCGGCACGGTGGCTCCCTGGGCCGGTGATGGCGCTCGTGCGTGCCCGCCTCCGCCATGAGATGTCCGCCGTGGTGGGCTGGTACGACCATGACTGGCTTCAGCGGCACTTGGCCCGCACCCAAGTGGGCGGTGTGACGTGCAACCTCAACCTCTTGGGTGAGGCCATCATCGGTGAGCGAGAAGCCGCGGCACGGCTCAATGCGGTCCTCGACCTGCTCGCCGTGCCCGACACGAGGTGCGTGTCGGTCAAGATCTCCTCGATCTACAGCCAGATCTCGCCCTTGGCCTTCGACGCATCGGTGGAGGCCTTGGCCACGAGGCTGCGCGTGCTCTTCGACGCCGCCATGGCTCGCCAGCCCAACGCGCTGATCTACCTCGACATGGAGGAGTACCGCGACCTGGCCTTGACCGTCGCCAGCTTCACCAAGGTGCTCGGTGAGGAGCGGTACCACCGCCTCACCGCTGGCATTGCTCTCCAGGCCTACCTACCTGACAGCTGGTCGGTGGCTGAGGAGCTCAAGGCGTTCGCCATGGCACGCGTGGCCATTGGCGGCGCACCGGTGCGCGTTCGTGTCGTCAAGGGCGCCAACTTGGCCATGGAGCAGGTGGAGGCCACCCTTCGAGGTTGGGAGCAGGCACCGTTCACCACCAAGGCGGAGGTGGATGCCAACTACAAGCGACTCCTCGACGTGCTCCTCGACCCGGCCGCACACGGAGCGATCGTCGTGGGCGCTGCCAGCCACAACGTCTTCGACGTCGCCTGGGCGCTGACCCTACGACACCACCTCGACGCCCCCGAGCAGCTCGAGGTGGAGATGCTGCACGGTATGGCGCCCTCCCTCGCTGCTGCCACCGCCCGCCGGGCCGGGTCGCTGCTGCTCTACACCCCCATCACCGCCCGGGACGACGCCACCTCAGCGGTGGCCTACCTCGTTCGCAGACTCGATGAGAACGCTGCCGCTCAGAACTTCCTCCGCTCCATGCTCGACGCCAACCCCGCTCGACTCGACGAGGAGGAACAGCGCTTCAGGGCTGCGGTACTCGCCCGCCGTGACCCCCCACCACAACGCCGGAGAACCCAGGATCGGACGATGCCCCCCCTGGCAGCTCCCTCGGGTGCGTTCAGCAATGCCGCTGACAGCGACTTCGCCCTCGAGGCCAACCGGCGATGGATTACGGCGGCACTCGATGCACCACTGCCACCCTTCCCGGCTCGCACGGTCACCGTCGACGACGTCAACCTCGCGCTGGACCACGCCTCGAAGGCCCAGCAACGATGGTGGGAGCAGCCGCTCTCGGCCCGCAAGGTCCTCTTGGCGGCCACCGCCGAAGCCCTCGAGGTGCAGCGCGGAGCGCTGATTGCAGCCATGGTTCGCACCACCTCCAAGGTCGTCAGCGAGGCTGACGTGGAGGTCTCCGAGGCAGTGGACTTCGCTCGCTACTACGCCTCCTCCGTTGACGCCATTGCCACCTTGCGCGCCCAGGTTCTCGAAGATCGCCCCCTCGGACCCATCGTCGTGGCCGCTCCGTGGAACTTCCCCCTCGCCATTGCTGCGGGCGGGGTCTTCGCCGGGCTAGCGGCAGGCAGTGCCGTGGTCCTCAAGCCCGCACCTGCCGCTCGGGCGCTGAGCTTCATGCTCCTCGATGCCCTCGAGCAGGCCGGCGCGCCCGAAGGGCTGGTGCAGGTCCTGGCCTGTGACGATGACGACGCTGGCCAGCACCTGATCTGCCATCCATCAACTGGTTGCGTCATCTTGACGGGGTCCCATGGCACGGCGCAGCTCTTCTCCTCATGGCGGCCCTCGATCGACCTGCGCGCCGAGACGAGTGGGAAGAACGCCATGGTCATCACCGCAGCCGCCGACCTCGACGTGGCCATTCGAGACCTCGTGCGCTCTGCGTTCGGCCACGCTGGGCAGAAGTGCTCTGCGGCGAGCCTGGCCATCGTCGAGGCCTCGGTCTACGACGACCCGACGTTCCTCGAACGGCTGGCCGACGCCGCAGCCAGCCTCACCGTGGGTCCAGCGACCGACCTCACCACGACGGTGCCGCCCGTGCTGCCCCCACCTGAGGCACCCCTGCAACGAGCGCTCACCCAGCTCGAGGACGGCGAGCGGTGGCTGCTCGAACCCCGCTGCCTCGATGGCGGCCACACCTGGACTCCGGGGATCAAGGTCGGCGTCGAAGCAGGCTCGAGGAGCCACCGCGACGAGTGGTTCGGTCCGGTGCTCGGCGTGCTCCGGGCCCGCGACCTCGGCCACGCCATCGAACTGCAGAACGGGACCGACTTCGGCCTCACCGCAGGGCTGCAGTCGCTCGACCCCGCAGAGATTGCCCGATGGTGCGACGAGGTCGAGGCGGGGAACCTCTACGTCAACCGGACCACCACCGGCGCCATCGTCGCCCGCCAGCCCTTCGGAGGGTGGAAGCGGTCGAGCGTGGGACCCACAGCCAAGGCTGGCGGTCCCCACTACGTCACCTCGCTCGTCGCCTGGTCGAGCCAGCACGAGCCACCAATCGACGAGCTCACCACTCGGTTTCGCCAGGCCTACGACGACCACTTCGCCCAGGTCCACGACCACGCGAAGCTCACCATCGAGCACAACAGGTACCGCTACCGACCGCTCACTCGGCCGCTCGGCGTCCTCGTCGGCGAAGCCTCCACGCCCTACGAGCGCCAGATCGTCGAGGCGGCCGCAGCGACCTGTGGCGTTTCGGTGGTCGAGGTCACCGATCCGATGAACCCAGGCGTGCAGCGGGTGCGGGTGCTCGGCCGCATCGATGACGCCTGCAGGACCCAACTCCTCGACGCTGGTTGCACCATTGACCCCACCCCACCGGTGCCACACCCCATGGTGGAGCTCCCCCACTACCTGCTCGAGCAGTCGATCTCCATCACCGCCCACCGCTACGGCAACCCTCGCTGAGCGCACTCGTCCATGCGCCTCGCCGTCTTCGAGCCCCTGCGGCACCGCAACTTCGCCCTCGTCTGGTCCGCCGCGCTCATCTCGAACGTCGGCACCTGGATGCAGTCGGTGGCCCTCGGCGTCTACGTCACCGCCGCCACCCACAACCCGCTGTGGACCGGACTGATCGGTGCGGCCACCTTCTTGCCCGGAGGACTGCTCGCTCCGGTAGGGGGTGCTCTGGCCGACCGCTTCGACCGCCGTCGGTGGCTCTTGTGGACCACCGTCGGAGAGACGTTCTTCGCCGCCGTGCTCGCGATCTGCGCCCTCACTGGGCACCTGCATCCAGCCCTCGCCGTGCTCTTGGCGTTCGGTGGGGGCTGCATCTCCGCGGTCGGCTTCCCTGCCTACCAAGCCTTGCTGCCAGACCTCGTCGACGGTGAGGGGCTGTTCGCTGCGGTCACCCTCAGCTCGGCGCAGTACAACATGGGTCGCATCTTGGGCCCCGTCGCCACGGCAGTGGCACTCACCCTGGGCTCCTACGGCACCGCCTTCGTGGTCAACGCGGTCTCGTTCTTGGCGGTGGTGGGCGCCTTGATGGCTGTCCGCCTCCCTCGGCGCCCATCCAAGGAGGTGACGAACCAACTCCTGGCAGAGATCCGGAGAGGCGTCGGGGTGGCGTGGGCCGAGCCAGGCTGTCGGGCAGCGATCACCTTGATTGGACTCACGGCGCTCATCGCCGCACCGTTCATCGGCCTCATTCCCGCAGTCGCCATCGACAGCCTCGGCCTCGTGGGCCGCCCTCGCCAAGCAGCGGGAACCTCCACCTTGGTCGTCGCCCAAGGCATCGGGGCCGTGCTCGGGCTCATGATCGTGCCGTCGCTGGCCGCACGAGTTGGGCGAGTCAGGGTGCTGCGAGGTGCAATGCTGGCGCTCGGTCCTCTCCTCGTCCTCTACGGGCTCATGCCCAACCTCTGGAGCGCATCGCTCTCGCTCGTACTGCTCGGCGGTTGCTACCTCTCGGTGCTCACCGGGCTCAACGCGGTGGTGCAGCTTCGGGTCCCCGGGGTGGCGAGAGCACGGGTGCTGTCGCTGTTCACCTTCTCCCTCGCCACGAGCTACACCCTCGGCCTCGTCGGCCAAGGGGCACTCGCTCGACGACTCGGGCACGCCGGCGTGCGCGTGGTGACCATCGGCAGTGGCCTCATCTTCGTTGCCCTCGCTGCCGCGCTGATGCTGCGGCGATCAGCGTGGTTCGAATCGCTCGGCGATCCGGCCGCAGAGACTGCCGCGCCCTGAGCTGAGGGCTCAGCGCAGAACCGGCAGCGGTGGCGGCGCAGGGCTGCCGTGGGTCGTGATGACCACGATGCCCGTCACGTCCTTGGACGAACTGCTCGAGATCTCGAGGTGCGGAGGCGCCCACTGCACCACGAGGACCTCAGACGCCGGCCCCTCCACGACCCCCTTCGCCCGCACCACCTCGGGGCCGAGCGACGCCACCCACGTCTCGAGCACGCCCGGCGAGACTGGACCATTGGCGCTGAGCAGGTACCGGTCGAAGGTCACCTCAGCAGCGGCCAATCTGGAGGGGACGTCGAGCAACTGGGGTCGTGGCGACCGTGGAACCAGCTCCTCGAGTCCAACCGCGCCCTGCAGCGCCTTCACCTCGGTACCGGCGCTGACGAGCTGGTTGACCTCCTCGAGCGCCCTCGCTGCCGTCGCTCCATCCACGAGATCGAGCTTGGTCACGAGGGCTAGGTCCGCGACCTCGAGCTGACGGCGAACCAATCGCCCCACCCGTGGGTCGGTGACCCGAGCACCCACGGTGGTCCCATCGACGACGGTAACCACGCCGACCGAGCAGAACCCGGGGGTCATTGCATGACGTGCCAGCTCCCGTGGATCGGCAACCCCACTCGCCTCGAGCAGCACCAGCGACGGTGGTGGTCGTCGCTCGGCGATGCCTGCGAAGGTCTCCACGATGCTCGACGCGGCCTGACAGCACGCACAGCCATTGGTCAAGGTGATGGTGGAACCGTCGGTGGCCTCGAGCAGTGCCGCGTCCACCGAGACCGCACCAAAGTCGTTGACCACCACCAAGGTTGACTGGCGGGTTCCTGCTGCTAGCACGCCGTTCAGCACGGTGGTCTTCCCCGCCCCGAGGTAGCCCCCGATCACGAGCACCGAGGTTGGCGCACGACGAGCGGTCACGGCCGCACCGCGTCGTGTGCGATGCCTCCCACCATGGTGCCTCGAACCTCAAGCTCCCGCAGCTCCATGGGCGCGACCTCGAGGGGTGAGCGATCCAAGACAGCGAAGTCCGCCAACTTCCCCGCCTCGATGGAGCCGATCTCATGGTCCATCCGCAACTGGTACGCGGCGCCGAGGGTGGCCGCGTGCAGGGCTTCAGCGGGGGTGAGCGCCTCGGCCGGCCCGAGCACCCGCCCGCTCGGGGTCAACCGGTTCACCGCGCACCACATGGTGTGGAGGTGTCCGATGGGCGTCACGCCCGAGTCAGTGTGGAACGAGATGGCAACACCTGCCTCACACGCGCTCCGACATGGCCACATCGCACGAGCTCGCTCGGGGCCCATCGTCAGCTCGACGTGCTGGTCACCCCAGTACCAGATGTGGTTGATGAAGAAGTTGGCGCCAACCCCAAGTCGACCCATCCGGCGGAGCTGGGCACCAGACACCGTCTGGGCGTGCTGGACCACGTGGCGGTGGTCGAGCCATGCGTAGTCAACCAGGGCGGCTTCGACCGCATCAACGAACGCCTCCACCGTCTCGGCTCCATTGCAGTGGCAGTGGACCTGAATCTGGCGACGATGGAAGGCGGCCAGCATCTGCACCATCTCCTCAGGAGAGGTCTGCAGCGAGCCGTGGTCGGTACCGGTGAAGTACCCAGGCCACGGCACCATGGCAGTCCAACCCTGGATCGAGCCGTCCCCGATGATCTTGACCCCATTGCAGCGGAACTTCGCCGTGTTGGCAGCTCGCAGCGCTTCGACATTGGCGGCGACCGCCTCGTAGTCTGCCGACGAACCGGGCATGGCGGCCAAGTTGTAGAGCACCATCCGTAGGGGGAAGGCATCCTCCTCGACGACCTCGCGCCAGCGCTCAGCCAACGACGGCACGAGCAGCGCGAGTCCTGCCAGCTCGGTCGCCGTGGTCACCCCGGCGTTGCGCGCCATTCCCGCGTGGGTCCGCAGTGCACCGATGTCTGTCGCCATCTTCATCCGCATCCCAAAGGCCTCACGAGCGAGGCTCATCGCCGGCGCCTCTTGGAGCTCACCCGACGGCGTGCCATCTGGACCGAGGTGAATCCCGGGCGTGGGCGTGGTCTCGGTGATGCCCTCGGCATCGAGCAGCGCCGTGTTGACCGTGGCGAGGTGCCCTGAGGCGTGTGCGATGAAGATGGGCCGGCTGGAGGAGACCTGGTCCAACAGGTGTCGACTCAGCCGAGGCTCGTTGGGGAAGAAGATGGGGTCGAAGCCGACCGCGACGAGGAGTTGCCCCGGTTCGAGTTCACGGTCGGCCGTGCGGAGTCGATCGAGTACGGCGGCGTAGCTCGTGCAGCCGCGGGCGATGGTGCCGTCATCCAAGGGCCAGTCGTAGTACCCGATGTAGGGCAAGGTCGCGACCACCGCATCGAAGGTATGCCCATGGGCTTCAACGAAGCCGGGGATCAGCACCGAGTCTGCGTACCGATCATCGACCACCGCCGCACCCCAGGATTGGCACTCCTCGAGCGACCCCACGGCCAAGATGCGACCATCGCGGACCGCGACCGCTGTGGCGTCGGGCGTAGCCCGTGCCATGGTCACGATGCGCCGTGCGGGGTAGATCGTCGTGGTCATCGCAACTCCTCGGTCTGAGCCGGACCCACTAGCTCGTTGGCCAAGGGTAGCGATCGGACCTTCGTTGATCAGCGTGCGTGCCGACGACGCTTGTCGAGCGCGAGGCTCAAGGTGCCGAGCGACAGCAACCCACCGGCGAGCAGCAGCGTCGGCCACGGGTTGAGCCCGGTGAAGGGGAGGCCACCGTTGGAGATTGGTGCTGGTGGCGTCTTGGCGCTTGGGCGCCCCGACCCCGTCGTTGGAGGAAGCCCTGAGCCCACCACCACCGAGTTGAGGACCGTCCCACTCGTGGCGGTCACCGTGGTGGTGATCACCAAGGTGGCATCGGCCCCCACCCCCAAGGCGGGTCCGTAGGAGCAGGACACCAGTGATGAGCTGACCTGGCAGCTCCACCCCGCACCCGAGGCGCCAGTCGCCGAGAGCCCCGCCGGGACCTGATCGGTGGCCGTCACCCCGGTGGCGGGAGAGGGGCCGAGGTTGTGGACCACCACTTGGTAGTCGGCTGGACCTCCGGTCCGAAGAGGGGTCGGGGTGAGCAAGGTCTTGGTCACCGTCAGGTTGGCAGCTGGCCGAATGGTGGTCGGGTCAGGAGCGGTGTTGTTCGATGGGTCGACGTCGGTCGCACTCGACGAGACGGTGGCGACGTTGGTCACCGTGCCGGTCGTCGAGGCGACTGCAGTGAGCCGGAAGCTCGCACCCTCACCAACCCCAAGGCCCAGTGCACCCGTGCACCGAACTTCAGCACCGTTGTGGAGGAGCTGACAGGTCCAACCATGACCTTGCACCACGACGATCTTGCGCGCCCGGAGGGGGTCGGGCAGTGGATCGACCACCTGCACCGGTCCGGGGTCTGGCGTCGGGCCATGGTTCACCACGTCGATGGTGTAGTCGAAGGGGACCGACACCAAGGGATCGCCTTGGTGGGTCTTGGTGATGGCCAAGTCGACCGATGGCTCCACCACACCGGGGTCTCGTGCCGTGTTGTTCGATGGATCTGGGTCTGGCGTTGGGCTCGAGACGGTGGCGACGTTGGTCACCGTGGGATACGCCGAGGCCTCCACGGTGACGGTGAGCGCGATGGGCGCCGCCGTGGCCCCAGCGGGCAACGAACCCGCCAGCGAGCAGGTGACGCTCTGGCCGGTGGCATCGCAGCTCCACCCCGACCCCGTAGCGCTCTCGTAGGTGAGGCCGAGTGGAAGGTCGTCGGTGACACGGACAGGTGCGGCGGCATCAGAGGGTCCGGCATTGGATGCCACGAGGGTGTAGGTCGACCGTTGGCCGACGAGCAGCGTTCCGGTGTGCACCTTGGTGACCGACAGGTCCGCCTCGTGGCCGACCGCGAAGGGGTCCGTGGAGGTGTCGTTCGATGGGTTGGGATCGACCGTCGTCGTCGAGGCCACAGAGGCAACGTTCACGTCGCTGGTGAGGGTCGTCGAGGCGTCCACCAACACCGTGATGGTGATGGGCGGCGCGACGTTGGCGCCCGTTGCCGGCAAGGCTGCGGCGTAGGTGCAGGTCACGGTCGAGGTACTGGGATCCTCGCTGCACTGCCAGTCAGTGCCCGTCGCCGAGAGGTACTGCAGCGAGCTTGGCAGCGGGTCGGTGACCACGATGCCTCCTGCGTTGTGCGATGGGCCGTTGTTGGTCACGACGAGGGAGAAGCTGGCCTCCTCGCCAGCGACGAAGGTTCCGGTGTGCGACTTGACGATGGACAGATCGGCTTGGGGGCTCATCCCCGGGACGGTCACCATCGAGGTGTCGTTCGGCGGGTTGTCGTCGGGGGTCGGGCTGTCGACCCGGGCCACGTTGGTCATCGAGGTGCCAACGAAGCCTGGGTCGACCAAGACCGTCAGGGTCAGGGTCGGCGCGGTGGCTCCCGGCACGAGGGCACCCGCCAAGGTGCAGGTCACGAACTGCCCTCGGGCGCTGCAGGTCCAACCCGTGCCAGTGCCGCTGACGAAGCTCTGCCCATCGGGCAGCGGGTCGGTGACGGTGACCGGCTCTGCCGCATCAGAAGGCCCTGCGTTCGAGACCACCAAGGTGTAGGTGCCATTGGTACCCGGGGTGAAGGCACCAACTGGCGTCTTGACCACCGAGAGGTCTGCCGAGGCCACGATCTCGGTGGGATCGCTGGCTTCGTTGTTCGTCGGGTTGGGATCGGGTACCGGACTTGAGACCGTCGCTTGGTTGAGGACGATCTGGGGGGTCAGCGCTGGGTCGACCGCGACGGTCAGCACAATCGGTGGTGCCGTGGACCCAGCAGCGAGCCCGGCGAGGTCAACGCAGGTCACCTGAGAGCCATTGGCGCTACAGGCCCATGGCGAGGAGCCACCCGACACGTAGTGCAGGCCCGGAGGAAGCTCATCGGTGGCGGTGATCGGACTCGACGCAGGCACATCAGCTGGACCGAGGTTCTCCACGGTGAGGTGGTAGGTGCCGGTCGTCCCAGCCGTGAAGGCTCCGGCGTGGGTCTTGGTGATCAGGAGGTCCGCCTCGCTCGTGCCCGAGGAGACGAGGTCAGTGGAGGTGTTGTTGGACTCGTCAGGATCGGGGGTCGGCGAGGTCACCGTCGCCGTGTTGTCAATGCTGGCCGAGCTCGTCACGTTGGAGTTCACCGAGACCTCTACCCCGATGGAGGGAGCCTGTTGGCCGGCGGCGAGTGGGTGGTTCAGGGTGCAGGAGAGCTCCTGGGTCCCCGTCACCTGTGCGCAGGACCACGACGGGTCGTTCCCCGGAGAGAAGGCGAGGAAGGTCAGCTGCGGGGGCAAGGTGTCGACGACGGTCGGGTTCGAGGCATTGGATGGTCCGGCGTTGGAGACCGCGAACCGGTAGGTTCCGTCCCCCGAGACCCCGGGACGGAACTGGGACGCAGGGTCGTGGGTCTTGTCGATGGAGAGATCCGCCGACGTGGCCACCTGGGCGGGGTCCGAAGCGGTGTTGTTCGCCAGGTTGGGATCGGTGATCGCTGTCTGGGAGATGGCGGCGACGTTGGTCAAGGTGGTTCCGCTCGCCACGGACGAATCGACGGAGGCTTCCACCAAGATCTGCGAGGTCGAGCCCACCGTGAAGCCGGTGGTGGCACTGCAGGTGAACTGCTGGGCTGCGGCGCTCGAAGGGCAACTCCAGCCCGCACCCTTGGCGCTGAGGAAGTGCTCTCCCGCCGGCAAGGTGTCGGTCACGGTCACCGGGGTCCCTGGCGCGGGTGAGTCCGACGGGCCGAGGTTGGAGACGGTGAGGGTGTAGAGCACGGGCTGACCCGCCACCACAGGGCCTTGGTGGGACTTGGTGATGGCGAGGTCGGCCCGGGCGACGACGTCCACCTGGACCGAGGAGGTGTTGTTGGCCAGGTTCGGGTCGTAGGTGGGCGATGAGACCGTCGCGGTGTTGGTGAAGCTCCCGAGCGCCGAGGCCGGGACCGCGGCCTGCACGGTGATCGTTGGTGCCACCTGCCCATTGGTGAGGGGCCCGGGGGTCGTGCAGGTGACCGAGGCTCCGGCTTGGCCGAGCAAGCACGTCCATCCAGACCCGGTGGCCGAGGTGAACGACATCCCAGCGGGAGCATCGTCGACCACGGTGATGGGACCCTGTGCTGCGCTCGGGCCGTTGTTGGTGACCACCAAGGTGTAGGCGTTGGTCGAGCCACCGGCAATGAACGGGTTCGAGACCGCCTTCTTGACGATCTGAAGGTCGGCCATCACCACGGTGGCGGTGGCAGAGGCCACGTTGGATTGGTAGGGACCAGAGAGGTTCCCGCTCGCACCTGTGCCATCGGTGCCCGACGCTCGAGCGGTGTTAGTCGAGGCGAACGGGGCAGAGGTCGAGGGCACCGCACTGAAGCTGACGGAGATCTGCTGACCCTTGCTGAGCGGCCCGGTGGTCGGCCAGGTGAGGACCTGGTTGCCACCGCTCGTGCTCAGCTGGGGCTCGACCGGGCTCGAGCCCCCCGCTGCCGAGGTGACGATGGCTGTGCCCGCGGCGTAGGTCCACCCCGGCGGCAAGGTGTCGACGATGGCGGTGGTCGCCGCTGGGGCGACCGTGGAGTTGGTGAGCACGAGCTTCCACGGGAAGGGCTGGTTCACCGTTGCCGCGGGTCCGCTCGGCGTGGTCTTCTGCAGCACGAGACCCGGGAAGGTGGCGGTGACGGTGACCTGGCCCGTGACCGGGCCGTAGGTGACGTAGCGGCTCGGCGTGGCCTGGGCAATCGTCGCCGGCACGCCGTAGTAGCTCGAGACGGTCGCTGTGTTGGTGATGGCTTGGTTGGTGGCGAGCTGTGCCGATGCGACGAGCTCGGTGGAGAAGGTCAGCTGGACGCTCGCCCCGGGGGCGATGGGGCCGGGAACCTGCCACCTGATCGAACGTGTGGCGCTGGTGTAGGTCGCGGTTCCTGCGTTCGTGCCGCTCGTCGTGGGACCGCTGAGCGGATCCACGATGCCTTGGGGTAGTGGGTCGGTGAGGGTGGCGTCGTAGGCCGGGGAGGTGCCGCTGTTGGTCACCGTCACCGTGAAGCTGAACGGCACCCCGGGTGTGGGCGTCGAGGTGGTGACGGTCTTGACGAGGACGAGCTTCGGCTCAATCACGGTGATCGGAGCGACCACCGGGGCGACCTGGTACTGGTAGCTCGCAGGGTCGGGCACGGTCGTGGGTGGCGTGCCACCGGTGGTGTCTGTGGCATTCCACGCCACCGAGAAGGCGTTGGGCAGGTTGGCCGGTGCCGTGACCGCTCCGCCCGAGGCATAGGTCTTCGATGGGTACGCGGCGTAGGTGATGGTCACCGTTCGAACCGACGGGCAGCTCGAGAGGCTCCCGAGGAAGAAGCCAAGCCGCGTCCCTCCACCGGTGATGGCAACGGGAGGAGCGAGCACAGAACCGACGTAGCCACTGGCGCACGCTCCTGCGGTGAAGCCGCTCGGTTGCAGCGTCGGGGTGACGCCCCGGTCGAAGGTCATCCCGTTCGGCAGGGCGTCGAAGGCAGTGAGGTCCGGGAACGACAGGTTGGCCGGCAAGGTCACCGTGGCGGTGTAGGTGGTCGACACGCCGATGGTGGTCGTCGTCGGGTTGGCCGACTTGGCCACCGTTGGGCTGACCACTGCCACCACGTTCTGGGCCGCGGCTTGGTAGCGGTCGCCGAGCGTCCGAGCGCCTGGGTACAGGGTTGGATCCAAGCTCGAGATGGTCCCCGAGGCGGTGTTCTTGTAGGACGTGCCTGCAACGACGGGGTTCGGAATGGTGGCAGCGAAGCTGACCGAAGTGGAACCCCCCACCGCGATGCTCGACGCGTGGCCGAAGTCCCAGGTGATGGTCTGCTGGCCGGTGGTCGAATTGGTGGAGAGCACCCCAGGAGCCGAGATCGAGCCTGCAACGACGGTCAGTCCCGCCGGGACCGGGTCGGTGATGACCAGGTTGTAGGCCGTGGACGCGGCCTGCCCCGAAGGGTTCGAGGCAGTGACGGTGTAGGTGACCTGCTGGCCGGCTTGGTAGGGGCCACCCGGCGAATCGGTCTTGGTCAAGGTCAGGTTGGGCTCGACGATGGTGGTTGCGGCAGACGCCGACAGGGTCGAAGCGGTTCCCTGGGAGTTCGAGAACCCGAGCGTGGCGGTGTTGGTGGCGGTGGCGCCTTGGGCATTGGTGGAGCTGTTGGTCACCGTGGCCGTGAAGCTCACCGTGACCACGATCGCCCCAGAGGTCGGGGCTTGCACGGTGGCGGGGAGGTGCACCACCACCGAGTTCGTCGTCGTCGAGGCGTCGACGGTGTACCCAGCAGGGTTCGACACGCCGTTGGCGGTGACCTTCACCGCCCCTCCGTCGTAGCGCAGCTGTGGGTTCACCGTGCCCAAGGCATCGGTCAAGGTGCCGCCGTACAAGGTGGTACCCGCCGGCACGGTGGCGGTCAGGGTGTAGACGATGGGCTCGCCGATGGTGGCACTCGAGGGACCGTTCACCTTAGGTTGGGCCGACTTGGCCAAGGTGGCCGCCGGGGTGGTCACCGTGGCCGTGTCGTCGGCGGCGGGCGAGTTCCAGGTGCTCGAGGGGTAGTTGGTGGAATCGATGTTGTTCTTCGGGACCTCGGTCCTCGAGCTCCCGGTGTTGTCGGCGGTGCCGTAGGTCACCACGCCGGCGTGGTTGGTGAGGGCTTCCCCAGCGCCAATCCCAGCGGGGACCACCATCTGGTAGGTGAGCTGGGTGCTCCCGGGCACCGACGGGCTGCCGCTCGTCGCAGCGGGGACCGAGATACCCGCAGACGACGGCCAGCGGAGCTCGACCGTACCGGTACCGGTCACCGAGCAGCTGCCGGAGTTCGAGATGGCACTGACCGCGGCGCAGCTGGCCACTTGGGGCGGGAGGACGTCGAGCACCTGAGCGTCGAAGGCCGGAGCGAAGCCGGTGTTGGTGAGGTCAACGGCGTAGGTGACGAAGTCGCCGGCCTCGACCGTGGCGGTGGCAGCGGGGGGCACGAAGGGCCCGAGCACCGTCGACCCTCCTCGTGCCACCGAGACGATGCCCTTGGCGAGGTGCAGGACCGGCCTCGAGAGGGTGTAGTTGACTTGGGAGCGCAGCGAGTAGGTCTTCCCGGCCGTGTTCGAGACCGTGCCCTTCATCAAGTTCCCGGTGAGATCGAAGGTGTTGCCCGAACTGGGATCGGCGGTCGCAACCACCGACAGGTCCACCAAGAAACGCTGCCCGGCACCGGCGTAGGCGTTCCCGCTCGGGGCTGGATCGCCGAGCTTCCAGCTCAACAGCCCGCTCGCAGACTGACTGTCGTTGAAGGCCTCGGTCACCGTGTTGCCACTCGGACCAGCGACGGGAGTGGCCGAGCCAACCTCGTAGGTGGTGTTGGGAGGCAGCAGGTCCGTGATCGTGGCGTTGCGGGAGTCCACTCCTAGGGGAAAGTCCACCTCGAGCTGGAAGCAGATGCGGTCGCCGGTTTGGTACACCGGGTACGGCTCGATCGGCGTGGTGATGTAGTGGGCGGTGGCGCAGTTGGCCGGCGAACCCACGCTTGAGGGATCGGCAATCCGCTTGATCATGGTTGGTAGCGCTGCGGACTGCGAAGCCGACGACGAATCCGTCACTGCCGATGGCGACGGATCCCGATCAGGATCGTTCACCGTGATGGGGGTGGACGAGCCGGTGCAGGTGGGGTCGGCGACTGGGTCCTCGGCGGTGCCCGAGAAGCAGGTATCAGTAGAGGTACCACCGATGCTCGAGGTGTTGGTCACCGTGTCGCCACCCACCACCGGGGTGGTGTTGCCCTTGCCGTCGTCGTAGCTCAGTCGGTCGGCCGCGGTGAAGGTCAAGGTGGCGTTGACGTTGGGGGCGAGGTCGCCCGGCGAAGCCGTTGCGCCGAGTGGCAACTCAGGGAGGGGCCACGAGAGGTGGAAGCCACCTTGGCCATCGGCGGCCACGGTCCAGTAGCTCGCGCTCGTCGGCCCGAGCACCTCAGATGCGCCGGTGTCGTTCTCGACCAGGGTCGGGTCCGAGCCAGCCACTGGCGCGCAGTCAGCGTCGGTGGAGGTGTAGTTGGTGGCCGAGTCGATGGGGCAAATCCCCCGGGGGAGGTCATCGGTGAGGTGCGGGGAGCTGATGTAGCGGTACTCACCGGTCCTGATGAGTAGGGCGTAGGTGAAGTGCTGCCCACCAACGAAGCTCGAGGTGGAGACCGACTTGGTGACCGAGAGGTCCTTGGCCACGACGGTGTCGGTGCCATCGGCGTGCACCGGGTTCACCGTTCCAGGGGCGAGTCCACCTTGGAAGTCACCGCTGACTCGGGCGAGGTTGGTCAGGCTCTCGCCATCGAAGGTGTACGGACCGGTGTTGTTGTCCAAGTTGGCCGCCTGGGCACCAGTGGTGGCCGGGGTTCCACCAGCCCAACTCGCCGCGTTGGCCCGCAACGGAATGCCGGCGTAGTAGCGGAGCGTGGTGGTGGCGCCAGGAGCGAGGTCAGCCAGGTTCCAGACCACGTGGGTGTAGACCCCGGCCGGCCGCCCCGGGGGCGTGGTCTCGAGGGTCTCGACCGTGGTTGGCGCACTGCAGCCTTGTGGTGCGGTCAGGCCAACCCCGAGGTGGGTCGCGCCGGGATACTCGAGGGCGGATCCTGCGTTCGTGCCAACGGCATTCGTGGTGTTGTCCACCCCGCCGCAGCCGAGGAACTCGAGGCCAGCCGGCAACCAATCCTCCACGGTCACCGCATCGGTGGCCGCCACCGGGGAGTTGGTGACCGTGAGGGCGTAGACCGTCGGGTGCTGGTGCACCCCCCGGAGGAGCTTGGACTCCGGACTCGGCTCTGCCTTGGAGATCTCGAGCGGCGTGATCAAGGTTGCACCCGGTGCAGGTGGGTGGATGGCCTCAATGGACGCCCCGGTCATTGGGGAGCCGTCGTTGCCGAAGGCGGGGGCGTAGCGGGGATCGGTGGAGACGTAGGCCGAGGGATCGTCGGCGTAGGTGTTGCCCGGCAGCAGGTTGTCCGCAGCGGCGTTGGTGCCCGATTCGGCCTGAACCGAGAAGGTGAGCGCGGTGGTTGAACCCGGCTCGATGTCGGAGATGTTGGGCCACACCAAGGTGGTCGCACCCAACGTTGGCTGGTTGGCGATGACCGTGGGCTCGCCCAAGATCGCCGGTGCACTCGACCCACTCACGTAGCTCACCCCGACGGGTAGGACATCTCGGAGCGAGAGGTTGTAGACCGGCGTGGCACCACCATTGGTGGCGGTGAGGGTGATTGAGCTGGGCGTACCGAACAACACCGTGGGGCTGGCTGATGCGGCCAAGGTGACACCGGACGCGGCAGCTGCGGATCCTGCGGTCGAGATGAGCGGGAACGACAGCGCCAGGAGCAGGGCTGACAGGGCGCCCGCCACCCTCGAGGTCCAACTGCCAAGCTGCACGCCGCCTCCGACAGGTTCGTCCGCGAGGCGCCGCGCCTCAAGGAGGAATCCTAGGACCTGAGCAACCTTCGATCCCGGACCTCGTGGCCAACGGCGGTCGGAGAGAGCGATCGGGCCGCACCTCGATCGGGCGACCGCCGCCGCGTCGAGCGGTGCGTCCATCTCGCTTACCCCCTGAGCGGTCACGAAGCGTCGTACCCACCAGCCCCATGCCGCGGTGGCGGAGATCGGTCGGTGTGCTAACAATGCACTATGTCACTAGATTTACTAGAGAATACGGAGATGGCGCTCGGTGAGGCCGGCGCCGAGCGCACGAGGACCGTCGCCGAGGTCGTGGCCAGCTTGGCCTTGCCGAGCGGCCGACTCACTCGGGTCGACCTCGAGCGAGTCGTGGCGGCCGTTGCCGCTCGTCCAGCACTCTTCGAGGACCTCATCGTCGATGACACCGAGCATCGCTGGTGGATGCAGCTGCTGCGCACAGCAAGGCTCGACCTTCGGATCTTGTCCTGGGAGCGCGAGCAGTCCTCGGACTACCACGACCATGGCGGCTCCTCGGGCGCCTTCTGCGTCACGAGTGGTGCGGTGGCTGAGACAGCTCGAGGCGCAGATGGCGTCACCACCACGACCCGCCGGTTCGCAGCTGGAGCGCTAGCAAGCTTTGGTCCTGACCACGTCCACGACGTGACCTACGACCTCGGCACTCCGGCGGTGTCCATCCACGCCTACTCCCCCGCCTTGAGCAACCTCACCTACTACGAGCGGACCCCGCTCGGCTTTCTGGCGACCGAGGTGCGCCCAGAAGAGGTTCGAGGCGTGCCCCATCGCGTCGTCGCCCTCACCGTGCCGGCAGGGACCTGAGCACTCAGGGAGCGGCGAGCGCCTCAATGGCCGCCGCCAGCGCCAGGGCGCGGCGAGCGTTGTCGACGTGGAGGTTCTCGACCATGCGACCGTCAACGGTCACCACACCCCGACCCTCGGCCTCAGCCTCGTCGAAGGCAGCGATGACCTTGCGGGCGTGCGCCAACTCATCCTCGGAGGGAGCGAACACGTCGTTGCAGGGCTCCACCTGGCTCGGGTGAATCAGCGTCTTGCCGTCGAACCCGAACTGACGACCCTGGACGGCTTCGGCTAGGAAGCCCTCGGCGTCGGTGATGTCGTTGAAGACCCCATCGAGGATCACCTTGCCGGCCTCGCGCACCGCCAGCAGGCAGCTCGCCAGCGCGAACTGCAACGGTGCCCGGCTGGCAACGTGCTCAGCGTGGAGCTCCTTGGCGATGTCGTTGGTGCCCATCACGAAGACGGTCAGCCGGGTGCTCGAGCGAGCGATGGCCCGTGCGTCGAAGATCCCGGCAGGGGTCTCGAGCATGGCCCAGATGGCCGTCGACGCTGGTGCGCCAGCAGCCACCATGGTGGCCTCGACCTCGGCGATGTCCTCGGGACGGTTGATCTTGGGCACCAAGATGGCGTCTGGCCCCGCCGCCGAAGCAGCTGCCAAGTCGTCGTTGCCCCAGGGGGTATCGAGCCCATTGATCCGCAGGACCACCTCACGGCGACCGTAGCCCTTGGAGGCCGCCGCTGCGCAGACCCGCGCTCGGGCTTCAACCTTGGCGTCGGGGGCCACCGCGTCTTCTAGGTCCAAGATCAGCGCGTCGGCGGGGATGGTCTTCGCCTTCTCCAGCGCTCGTTCGTTGGCACCAGGCATGTACAGCACGGATCGGCGGGGACGCAGGAGGTCGGTCATCGAGGTTCCTTTCAGAGCTGGTAGAGCGCTGCCAGCGAGGGGTCACGCTCGGCGAGCTCACGAGCCAAGTCCAAGATGACCCGGCACTGCTTCACCGAGGCATCGTCTTCCATCTTGCCATTGAGCATCACCGCGCCAGTGCCGTCACCCATGGCCTCGAGCACCTCTTGGGCGTGGGCAACGTCGGCGGGGTCGGGACTGAAGACGCGCTTGGCGATGTCGATCTGCACCGGGTGCAGGCTCCAAGCTCCAACGCATCCCAAGAGGTAGGCGTTGCGGAACTGGTCTTCGCAGGCCACGGTGTCCTTGATGTCGCCGAAGGGGCCGTAGAAGGGCAGGATCCCATTGGCCACGCACGCGTCGACCATGCGGGCGATGGTGTAGTGCCACAGGTCTTGTTGCGCGGTGACCCGGCCGACCTCGAGGTCCTCGCCAATCGGGTCGGTGCGCACGAGGTAGCCCGGGTGGCCGCCACCGACTCGGGTCGTCTTCATGCGACGGTTGGCCGCCAGGTCGGCGGGGCCGAGCGACAGGCCCTGCATCCGAGGCGAAGCGCCACAGATCTCCTCGACGTTTGCCACGCCTCGAGCGGTCTCCAAGATGGCGTGGAGGGCGATGGGCTTGGTCAGCCCGGCCCGAGCCTCAAGCTGGGCGATGAGGCGGTCGGCGTAGTAGATGTCCTCGGCCCCCTCGACCTTGGGGATCATGATGACGTCGAGGGCCTCGCCAATCTCGAGCACCGACGCCATGAGGTCGTCCAAGGCCCACGGTGAGTCGAGCGAGTTGATGCGCGTCCAGAACTGGGTGCCATGGGTGCTCCAGGCCCGTCCTGCTTCGACCAGCCCAGCACGGGCCGCCTCTTTGTCGGCCGCGGGAACACCGTCTTCAAGGTTCACCAGCAAGATGTCGACCGTGGGGGCAATCTCGGGGATCTTGCCCACCATCTTGGGGTTGGAACCAGGCAGGAAGTGGATCACCCTCGAAGGGCGAACCGGCTGCTCGTGCAGGGGGGCCGGGGCGCCGAGGGCGAGCGGCCGGAAGAAGTCCTTGGGGTTGCGCATGGCCCAAGGCTACGTCGCCCAGAAGCCAGAGCCCACTCCGCCGACCACTCGGCGGGCGAGGAGCAGAGGTCTACTCCTCGTTGTAGCGAGCGCCGATGCCTCTCGAAGTGCCGGCGTGGTCGACCGCCCAGGCGAGGTCCTCCAAGAACGCCTCGACGAAGCGGCCATGGAGGGGCGAGAGCATCATGTGGAGTCCAGAGGGTTCCTTCACCCGATTGCAGCACCAGCCGCGATCATCGAGCCGGTCGCCAATGGCGAAGATGTCATGGCGGTCCGAGGTGAAGCTCAGCAGCGGTCCAATGGGGCGTCCCAGGATCCTCAGTCCGGGGAGGGCCTCGATGCCCTCGGTGAACCGACGGGTGGTGGACACCAGATCGGCCATGATCTCGGTGTACCCCGCCCGCCCGAGGTAGTGCATGATCGCCCACGCTGCCGCCACCGGGCTCGCCGCACGAGCACCGGCCATTGACGGGGTGCGGTAGCCGCCCGAGGGCCACAGGTCGTAGCGGAAGGTCTGGAGCCGCAGCCACTCCTTCGAGCGGTAGGTGATGACCGAAGCGCCCTTGGTCGAGTAGCCGTACTTATGGACGTCGGCGGAGATCTGCGTCACCCCCTCCAGGCGGAAGTCGAAGGGGGGCACTTCGACACCCAGGTCCTCGAGGAAGGGAAGGACGAAGCCACCAATGCAGGCATCGGTGTGGAACGGCACCTCGTGGCGGTGCGCCACCTCTGCCATCGCCTCGATGGGGTCCATGACCCCATGGGGGTTGCCGTAGGCGGAGCCCACCGCCAGCACAGTGTTGGCATCGATCTTGGCAGCGAAGGACGACACGTCGGCGGTGAAGTCCTCTGTCAGCGCGGTCGGCCGGGCCTCAAGGCCTGTCACGAACGCGGCCTTGGCGAAGGCCGGATGAGCAGAGGAGGGGAACACGATGTTGCCCGAGGTGATGCCCCGCTCACGCCCACGCTCTCTGGCGACGAGCACCGACAGCAAGATGGACTCGGTTCCCCCCGAGGAGAAACCGGCACCTGCACCCTCTGGGGCATGGAGCATCGAGGCCACCATGTCGGTGACCTCGCGCTCCATTTGTGCCAACGAGGGGAACCGCAGGGGGTTGAGCGCGTTCTCGAAGAGGTAGGCCAAGTTGGTCTCGGTCAGCAGCGCATCGATGTCCGCCCGACCCGTGGGGTACACCAACGAGAAGGTCTTCCCTCGAGACCAGTCCGCATCCGCGGCCTTCGATCGGTAGAGCTCGGCGAGCACGTCTACAGAGCGCCGACCCTGCTCGGGCAGTGAGGATCGACGACTTCCTGGGGCCTGTGGCATGGGTGGACCTCCTCGGCAGTGGTGCTGGAGCCGTTCCAGCCTCGACGTGATCTCGGCGTGGGTTGGGTGATGCTCAGCCGAGTAAGCGCTTGGAGATCACGACGCGCTGCACCTGGTTCGTGCCTTCGTAGATCTGGGTGATCTTGGCATCACGGAGGTACCGCTCGACGGGGAAGTCCTTGGTGTAGCCGTAGCCACCGAGCAGCTGCACGGCGTCGATCGCCACCTGCATCGCCGTGTCCGAGGCGAAGGACTTCGCCATGGCGCCGAACATGGTGAGCTCGCCGTCAGGGTCGTGGTCGACCATCGCACAGGCCCGGTAGACGAGCGCCCTGGCGGCCTCGGTCCGGATCGCCATGTCCGCCAGCATGAACCGCAGTCCTTGGAGCTCAGCGATGGGCGCCCCGAAGGCATGTCGGCCCTTCATGTACTGCGCGGCGTACTCGATGGCACCTTGGGCGATGCCCACCGCCTGGGCCCCAATGGTCGGGCGGGAGCGGTCCAAGGTGTGCATGGCGATGGTGAAGCCCTGCCCCTCTTCACCAATCAGGTGGCTCTTGGGTACACGGACGTGGTCGAAGACCACCTCGCCGGTTGGGCTGGCTCGCAGGCCGAGCTTGTCCTCCAACTTGGGCACCTGCACGCCCCAGTCCTTCTCGACCAAGAAGCAGCTGATGCCCCGGCTGCCGCCGTTGGGGTCGGTCTTGGCGAAGACGGTGTAGGTGTCGGAGATCCCCGCATTGGTGATCCAGTACTTCGAGCCGGTGAGGATGTAGTCGTCCCCGTCGCGCTCGGCCCGACAGCGCATCGACGCCACGTCGGAACCCGCGTCGGCCTCGGAGAGGCAGTAGCTCCCCTGGTACTCACCCGAGGCAATCTTGGGGAGGTAGTGGGCCTTGAGCTCTTCGGAGGCAAAGTTCATCACCGGCAGCATGCCGAGCTTGGAGATCAGCATGGTCACCGCGGTGGACGCGCAGTGCCGGGAGATCTCCTCGGTGGCGATGGCCTGAATCACCATGTCCGCGCCTTGGCCGCCGTAGGCCTCGGGGATCCCGAGCCCACACAGCTCGGCCTCCTTGCAGGCGTTGAAGGAGTCCCAGGGGTAGCTGGCCTCTCGGTCGTAGCGCTCGGCGTTGGGAGCAATCCGTTCGTCAGCGAAGGTCCGCATCATGTCGCGGAACTGCCGCTGGGTCTCGTTCAGGTTGAATCCGGCGTCGGTCATAACTCCATTCTTGCCGCTCGAGCCCGGAGTCGAAGCGCCCAGGGTGGGCGATTGGTAGGTTTCGCCCATGACCACCATCACCCCCTCCCTCGCCCGCAAGACGTGGCGGACGGTCGAGCCGTTCCACGCCATGATCTACTTCGTTCCCGAGGGACCTGCCACCTACGGCACCCTCGGTCTCGAAGGCCAAGCCGGCTACTTCGCCCCTCGGGCCGCTGGCTTTGGGGCCGCGTCCGCAGAGGTGGTCATCGCCACCTTCTACAACTTCTCCCCCACCTTGGTCCGTCAGTGCATCCCCCAGGCGTGGCAGCACGCCAGCCCATCGCAGATCCAAGCAGCTCGGCTCGAGGTGGCTGACGCCGCCCTGCGTCGAATGCTCGGCGATGGCGTCGATGACCCCGCCCTTGCCCGCTGCGCTGCGCTGGCCGAGGCGGCCGCCATGGCTGCTGCCGAGGACCTCGATGGCCGACCCCTGTTCGCTGCGCACTGCACCTTGTCGTGGCCCGAGGCGCCGCACCTGCGGCTGTTCTGGGCCCAGACCTTGCTGCGTGAGTACCGGGGAGACGGCCACATCGCCGCTCTCGTCACCCACCAGCGCAGTGGCGTTGAGGCGCTCGTGCTCCATGCCGCCAGCGGCGAGGTGAGCGCCGGGGCGCTCAAGGCCACGAGGGGCTGGTCACAGGAGGAGTGGGAGGCAACAGCCGAACGATTGGCCGCCGATGGCCTCGTTGACCTCGAGCCCCTCCGGCTCACCGAGACCGGCCTTGCCCTCCGCCAGCAGATCGAGGACCTCACCGACGTCTTGGCCTCGCGCCCCTACGAGGCCATTGGCGCACAGGGGTGCGAGGAGCTGCGGGAACTTGCCCGACCCTTCGCCAAGGTCATCGTGGCCGATGCCTTGGTCGGCGCACTGCAGTGAGCGCAGCGATCAGCTGATCCCGAGCGCCTCGCGCCAATCGAGGTCACGAGCTGCTGCAGGGGTGCCACGCAGCGTCGCCTCAGGGATGGAGTCCACCAACTGCCGCTGGGCCACGTAGCTGTGCCCAAGCGAGCTGAACAAGGGCTTGCGGTGGGCGACCAGCTCTGCGGGAGCCTCGTCCAAGAAGCCGAAGAGCTCGAGGGCCATGGTGACGTCGTAGATCGAGGGGGCTCGTCCGAACATCGAGGCCCGGCGACAGGCGATGAGTGCTGCTCCCACCTCGACGTCGTGGCCGTGCTCACCGCTCGTCAGCACCAGACGATCGTGCAGCCGGTGGGCCAAGGTCAGGGCGTAGCCTTGGTTGGGACCGGGCTTGCCGTTCGAGGCGACGTCGATCTTGGCGGCCGGGACCAACTCGGCCGGGCGGTCGGCCGACCATGCCTCAGGCACTGCCAGACGGTAGGCGGCGGTACCGGTGGTGGTCGGCTGGTGCGGGACGAAGGTGGGCTGGGTCATTTTCTTCACCCTAGCAACCGGGCACCACTGCCCCCGAGGAACCTCAGCGGTCCTCGGCGTGCACCAGTGCGTAGATGATCGAGTCGTACAAGGCCTGCCAGGAGGCCTCGATGATGTTCTCCGAGACCCCAATGGTGGTCCAGGTGCGAGCAGGGTTCGCCGAGTCGATGAGCACTCGGGTGACCGCTTCGGTGCCCTTGCCCGCATCGAGCACGCGCACCCGGTAGTCCTGGAGCTTCACCTGGTGGAGGGCGGGGTAGACGTCGGCGATCGCGCCTCGCAAGGCCGAGTCGAGTGCGTTGACCGGGCCATTGCCTTCGGCCGTGGAGACCTTGCGCTCACCGGCGATGAGCACCTTGACCGTGGCCTCGGTGGAGAGGTCGCCGCCTCGCAGCTGCTCGTGGTGGTCAGTGATGACCCGGAAGGACTCCACCTCGAAGAACGTCGGCGTCCACCCCGTCGCACGCCGGAGCAAGAGCTCGAGGGAGCCATCGGCCACCTCGAAGTGGTAGCCCTCGTACTCCAGCTGCTTGAGGTCCTCCAAGATGCCCCCCACGATGGAGGGG
Organism: uncultured Actinomycetes bacterium; assembly: GCA_903847955.1. GTDB lineage: Bacteria > Actinomycetota > Acidimicrobiia > Acidimicrobiales > RAAP-2 > CAINFA01. The sequence continues at coordinate 3,902 of CAINFA010000016.1, read as the reverse complement.
TCGAGCTCGAGCCCCAGCTCCTCGGCCTTGATCTGCAGCGTCGAGCGACCCGCCATCTCAGAGACCACCACTCGCATGGCGTTGCCCACCAGCGAGGGGGAGATGTGCTCGTAGAGGTCGCGGCGTCGGGCCACCGCCGAGGCGTGGAGCCCGCCTTTGTGGGCGAAGACCGATGCCCCGACGTAGGGCTGCTGAGGATTGGGTGGCAGGTTGACCAGCTCGGCGATGTGGTGGCTCACCGAGGTCAGGCGCTCGAGCCGCTCGGCGGGCACCGTGGTGATGTTGAGCTTGAGCGAGAGGTTGGCGATAGCGGCAGACAGGTCGGTGTTCCCCGCTCGCTCGCCGTAGCCGTTCACGCAGCCTTGGACTTGGGTGGCGCCAGCCCCCACGGCCGCCAAGGAGTTCGCCACCGCTACCCCGGCGTCGTTGTGGCAGTGGATGCCGATCCCAATGGAGGTGCTCGCCACCACGTCAGCCACCACCGCTGCCAGCTGGTCCGGCAGGGTGCCACCGTTGGTGTCGCACAGCACGAGCGCTTCAGCACCGGCCTCTTCGGCCGCCCGCAGCACGGCCCGGGCGAAGCTCGAGTTGTGGCGGTCCCCATCGAAGAAGTGCTCGGCGTCGAGGAACACCCGCTTGTCGTTGGCTCGCAAGAAGGCGACCGAGTCCGCCACCATCCTGATGGCCTCGTCGTGGGAGGTTCGCAGCGCTTCGTCGACGTGGCGGTCCCACGCCTTGGCGACGATGCAGACCACAGGAGTGTTGGCCTCGACCAAGGTCCGCAGGCCCTCGTCTGCCTCGGCCGTGATCCCAGCTCGCCGGGTGGAGCCGAAGGCCACCAAGGTGGAGGTCGACAGCCGCAGCTCTCGGTGGGCGCGGGCGAAGAACTCGGAGTCCTTGGGGTTGGCCCCGGGCCAGCCGCCCTCGATGTAGGTGATGCCTAAGTGGTCGAGTTGCTCGGCCACCTTGACCTTGTCCTCCACCGAGAGCGAGATGCCCTCCTGCTGGGAGCCATCGCGCAAGGTGGTGTCGAAGATGTCGACTGCTGTCGGCAAGAGCGGGAGCTCAAACCCGTGGCTGTCGTGACGATGGACGTGGCCTCCGTGGCGGTGCCAGCCTCCCGGACCCACCTCAGACAACGGTGAGCCAGTGCTCATACTGGGGGAGCTCGCCTCGGACCGCGGCGAAGTAGTGCTGCTGGATGGCCGAGGTGAGGGGACCTGGGGTGCCCGTGCCGACGATCCGGTCGTCGACGCTGCGCACCGGCACCACCTCCGCCGCCGTCCCGGTCAGGAAGGCCTCATCTGCGGTGTAGAGGTCGGTGCGCACCAAGGTGGTCTCACGGACCTCGTAGCCGAGGTCGTGGGCGATGGTGGTCACCGTGTCTTGGGTGATGCCCTCCAGCGCGCCGGCGCCTGAGCTGTCAGGGGTGTAGATCACGCCATTGCGCACCACGAAGAGGTTCTCACCGGTGCACTCTGAGACTTGGCCGTCCTCCGCCAACAGCACTGCCTCGTCGTAGCCGGCCTTGATGGCTTCGATCTTGGCCAGCGAGGAGTTGACGTACATCCCCACCCCCTTGGCAGCAGTGGGCATGGAGTTCGGGTTGTGGCGCACCCATGAGGAGATCTTGAGGTTGATGCCGTGGTTGAGGCCGTCCTCGCCCAAGTACGCACCCCAGGGCCAGACCGCAATGGCCACGTTGACCGGGCAGGGCAATGGGTTCAGCCCCATCTCGCCGTACCCGAGGTAGACGAGGGGACGGATGTAGCACCCCTCAGCCATGTCGTTCCGGCGCACCGTCTCGCTCGTGGCCTCCATCAGCTCCTCGACCGTGAAGGGGATGTCGATCATGAAGATCTTCGCCGAGTTGAAGAGGCGAACGATGTGCTCCTCGAGACGGAAGATGGCAGGACCTCGAGAGGTCTTGTACGCCCTGATGCCCTCGAAGGCACCTGAGCCGTAGTGCATGGTGTGGCTGAGCACGTGCACCTTGGCGTCATCCCAGGCGACGAACTCGCCATCCATCCAGATCGCAGTGGTGGGGGTCAGCGGCATCAGCGGAGCCTTTCAATGACGGCGTCGGCGACCGCAGCGGTCGACCGGCGAGCTTGATTGGGTTGGGTGGAGGCGATCTCTACGGTGACCGCAGCGGAGATCCGTGCGGCGGCGTCTGAGAGCCCGAGGTCCTCGACCATGAGTGCGGCCGAGGAGATGGCAGCCAAGGGGTTGGCGATGGCTTGGCCAGCGATGTCGTGGGCCGCACCGTGCACGGGCTCGAACAGGCTCGGTCCCGTCTTCGAGGGGTTCAAGTTGGCTGACGCGGCGTAGCCGATGCCACCCGAGACTGCGCCGGCCAGGTCGGTGAGGATGTCACCGAAGAGGTTGTCGGTGACGATGACGTCGTAGCGGCTGGGCCGCTCGACGAGGTAGATGCAGGCTGCGTCGACGTGGTTGTAGTCCACCTCCACCTCTGGGAACTCGGCTCGAACCGCATCGACGGTCCGCTGCCAGAGGTCACCAGAGAAGGTCAAGACGTTGGTCTTGTGCACGAGGGTGAGGTGCTTGGCGGGCCGGCGGCTCGCCAGCTCGAAGGCGAACCGGACGCAGCGCTCGACCCCAAAGCGGGTGTTCACCGAACCTTGGGTGGCCACCTCGTGAGGGGTGCCCTTGCGGAGGAACCCACCCTCACCGGCGTAGGTGCCCTCGGTGTTCTCACGAATCACCACGAAGTCCGCACCTTGGGCGATGGATCCAGGCGCACCGGTGAAGGGGCGGAGGTTGATGTAGAGGTCGAGTGCGAACCGGAGGCGGAGCAAGAGACCCCGCTCCAAGGTGCCTCCTGGGATCCTCGTGTCGCCGAGCGCTGGCCCAATGGCGCCGAGCAAGATGGCGTCGAAGCCTCGAAGCTCGGCCAAGGTGTCCTCGGAGAGCACCTCGCCATCGTGCAGGTAGCGAGCCGCACCGAGGTCGAACTCGGTGGTGTCGAGTGCCACGCCTGCGGCGCGCACCACCCGCAGGGCCTCGGCGGTCACCTCAGGACCGATCCCATCACCGCCGATGACGGCCACCTTGTGCACTGCTGCTGTCACTGTGCTCCGATCTGTGGGAACCAAGGAGCAGGTCCCAGAATGCGAGAGCCGCCCCGAGGGGCGGCTGGTAGGCGCGCAGGGAAATCCTGGCTCCTAGCGACGTCGACCTACCGCGGCTTGGCTCGATGTCATTGTTCCACTCTCCCAAGCCGCCGCTGGCATGGTCAAGTACACGACGGAGCACGAGGGTCCTCCACGGTAGATTTGTGGACCACCTCGGATCAGGAGTGCCCGTGGACGCCGAACCCCAGAAGTTGACCCAAGCCACCCACGACCGGCTCGTGGCCGAGCTCGTGGAGCTCACCACCAAGGGTCGCATCGACATCGCCAACGCCATCGAGGCAGCTCGGGCGCTTGGCGATCTCAAGGAAAACGGCGACTACCACGCCGCCAAGGACGCCCAAGGCAAGATGGAAGCCCGCGTTCGCCAGCTGCAGGCCATGCTCAAGCACGCCGTCATCGTCGATGCCGACGAGGACCACGATGGCACCGTCAAGGAAGGCACCATCGTGACCATTCGCTACGAGGGCGACGACGAGGACGACACCCAAGACTTCTTCTTCGGCTCCATTGAGGAGCGTCCCGGCGACATCTCGGTGGTCTCACCCTCCGCACCCCTCGGTGCGGCGCTGGCTGGCCACCGCAGCGGCGACACCGTCGGCTACGAGGCGCCAGGTGGCACCTTGAAGGTCCAGATCGTGGCGGTGCGGACATGAGCCCGAAGACCATGGCCGAGAAGGTGTGGGAGCAGCACCTCGTCCACCGCGCCCCGGGTGAGCCTGACCTGCTCTACATCGACCTGCACCTGGT
>CAINFA010000015.1 GCA_903847955.1 uncultured Actinomycetes bacterium | reverse complement strand
GAGACCGAGCCGACAGCGCACAGCTCGAGGGCCAGGGCGCCGAGGCTGCTCACGTGGCGACCGAGTGGGTCCGCAGCACCTCGTTGAGGGCCACCTTGTCGTGCCGCTCGCCCTCGGTGAGGGTCTTGATGCGCAGCACGCAGGGGAGGTAGAAGTCGCCGCCGGCGAAGGTGCGCTTCCTCGAGGCCGAGACCACCACCGACCACGGTGGGACGTGTCCCCTCGACAGCTCCTCACCGGTCTCGGCGTCGATGACCGGGATGGAGGGGTTCAAGATGGTGCCCGCACCAAGCACCGCACCCTGGCCCACCCGGGCCCCGTCGGTGATCATCGAGCGAGAGCCGATGAAGGCATCGTCCTCGACCACCACCGGGGTGGCGTTCGGTGGCTCGAGCACCCCACCGATGCCCACCCCTCCTGAGAGGTGGACCCGGGCGCCGATCTGGGCGCAGCTCGCCACCGTGGCCCAGGTGTCGACCATGGTCCCCTCCCCCACGTGGGCGCCGATGTTGACGTAGCTCGGCATCAGCACCACACCTCGGGCCAAGAACGAGCCCCAGCGGGCCGAGGCGCCTGGCACCACCCGGACCCCTGCCTCAGCAAAGCCCGACTTGAGCGGGATCTTGTCGAGGTACTCGAAGGGACCAGCCTCGATGGTCTGCATCTGCCGCAGGGCGAACAGCAGCAAGATGGCCTTCTTCAGCCAGGCGTGGACCACGACCTCGCCGTCGGCTCCAACTTCCGCCACCCGAGCCTGCCCCCGGTCGAGCATCCAGATGGCCTGCTCGACCAACGCCGACGCCTCGGGATCACCGGGCGTGAGTTCAGCCCGGTGGTCGTAGAGGGACTCGATGGCGCTGGCGAGGGATTCCATGGCCCAATGCTACGCGGGTCACCCCCGTCGACCGTGCTCTCGCTGCACGTGCTCTCACTGGACCGTGCTGACCGCACCACCCCGGGGGGTCACCTCCTCGGCCGACACCAGCACGTCGTGCGCGACCTCTCCCAACGACGGCGGTCAGGGCGAGGTAGTGGTACTGCCCGTCCGGCTCGTGGTGGTCGTTGTGACCACCCCGCCACCGATGGTGGTGGTCGTGGAGGGGGCCACCAGCGTGGTGGTGGTGCGCAGGGGTCCTGAGGTCGTCGTCGTCACCGACGGCGAGGTGCTGGTGGTCGACGTCGGGAGGGTGGAGGTCGGGGGTGGTGCGTTGGAGGCCGCCGTCGGCCACTGCACGCAACTGGGGTCGGTGGGTTGGACGATCCCCCACGCCGCCACCACCGCCACCGGGATGCCGAGGTTGATCAGGCACATCGGCACCGCCCCATGGGTCAAGAACCGCCAGTGGGAGCCACTCGGGCGGACGAACAGCCCGAAGCTGCCACCATCTTGCATCGACACCTGGGCCTCCAGGGAGGCACCGGGGGTAGTGGTGAAGTTGGCGTAGGCGTAGAAGGCATCGGTGCCCTCGTCGTAGGCGTAGTACAGGGTGCCCGGGAGGGGTCCGGAGATCATTGAGGCCGGGACCGAACCGTTGGCGACGTAGAGCGCCTTGAGGAGGAGGCGCAGCCCCGGGGGCGCCACCAGGTTCTGGGCGGCCGGGAGCACCACCAAGGAGGTGGTGGTGGTCGAGGTGGGCGGCGGACCCGAGCCGGTCGAGCAGGCGGCGGCAATGAGGCTCACGAGCACCACGGTCAGCGCCACCTGGAGTCGTCGCACCGAGCCATTCTGCCCGAGATCGACCCGCACCTGCAGGTGCTCACCGAGGCGGGAACGCGGTCCCGCCGAGACGACCTCCGCCGTTGGGGTCCACCACCCGAACGGGGTCTCCACCGTCAGCCCGCCTCGACGACACCTGCCGGCACGGGCTCTGACCTCTACGGCTGCTCGGGCGCGAGGTCCTTGCCCTCCATGGGGGCATCTCGAACCAGGGCGGCCGGCTGGCCACGGGTGATCGAGCGGTGCTGGTGCCACTAATAGGGATCGGCACACCACCCTTGGAGCGACATCGCACCATGCTCCCTCTCCACTCAGATGAGGTGCTGAGGCGTGCGAGCTCAGCCCGTGGTGTGCACCGCCGCACCGCACCCGGGCGTCTCGATCCCCCAGGCCACGAGGACCGGCGCGGGCACCCCATCGCGCACCAAGCACGCGCCCCGGTGGCCATCACCGGCGAAGTGCCAGTGCCCCCCGAGGTGCTCGACGTAGATCCCGAGGTCACCGCTGCGGCGCATCTGCTCCTTGACCGCTTCAGGATCACCGACACGGGGCAAGAAGTTGGCCACCGCCCAGAAGTCCTTGGCTGGGGCGTCGTAGGCCACGAGCACCGTCGAGGCGATGGGACCCCGCACGTCGGTGACCGAGAGGTGCTCAGCGGTGGCGTACTCCTGTGCCAACAACGTGGTGAAGGCCGGCGAGGTGGAGGGGGTCAACGCCTCCACCCCCGTCGTGGCCGGAGCGGGCATGGGGGCAAGCTCGGTGGTCGAGGTGGTCGGGTGGATCACCGTGGTGGAGGTCTCGCTGCTCGTGGTCGAGCAGCCAGCCGAGAGCACGACCAGGCAGCCTGCGGCCACCAGGCGCTGGAGCACCGAGCGGCCCGACACCTCAGCCCACCAGGCGCTCG
>CAINFA010000014.1 GCA_903847955.1 uncultured Actinomycetes bacterium | reverse complement strand
GGGCGCTCGCTCTCAGCCACCGCCTCGCGCATGATCTGGATGCTCTCGGCCTCGAGGTGCTCCAGGTGGGTGAGTTGCTTCACAAATCGACCTCGCTCAAGGGGTGGCTCAGGCGTTGCCCGCCACGAGCAGGGGGCCTCGTCCATGATACGGCAGCGGACCCAGGGGGAGGTCCCGCCACTGGTGCTCAGCCCTCGGTCGTCGCCCGGGGAAGGCCCGACATCTCGAGCGGGTCGTGGGGGTTGACCCCCTTGGCGATGTCCTGCCACCGATGGATGGCCATGTCGACGAACTCGGCGTGAGGTAGGACCCAGAACTGGTCCTTGCGCACCGCGTTGACCACGAGCTCTGCGAGCTCCTCGGGGCTGTGGCCGGCATCGACGGGGCGGCGGCGGTGGGTGAGGTCGACGTCTGCACCGAGCCCGGGAGGTGGGACCGCACCGAGGTCTGCCGGCCAGTTCCGCTCGGCGTCGATGATGCGGGTGCGCACCCACCCAGGACACAGCACCGAGACCCCGATGGGGAGCTCCATCTGGACCATGGTCCGGTAGAGGTCCTCGGTCAAGGCCACCACCGCGTGCTTCGAGGCGTCGTAGGAGGCTCCGGCACCGGGCATCAACCCTGCGATCGAGGCGGTGTTGACCACGTGGCCTTCGCCTTGGGAGATCAGGATCGGCAGGAACGCCCGGATCCCGTGCACCACGCCGAACAGGTTGACCCCCATCACCCACTGCCAGGCCGCCATGGGGCCGAACCAGGGGTCGGCCTGGGTGCCCACGCCGGCGTTGTTGCAGATCAAGTGGGCACCACCGAAGTGCTCAACGGTGGTAGCGGCGAGCGCCTCGACCTCCTCTTCGACGCTCACATCAGCTCGATGGATGGCGACGGGGGACCCATGGATCGCCAACTGGCTGGCGGCTGCCTCGAGGGCCTCGGTGTCGATGTCGGAGACCATCACCGACATCCCAAGGGCACAGAAGCGGTTGGCGAGCGCGAAGCCAATACCGCTCGCCCCACCAGTGACCACTGCGATCTTGCCCGGGTGGAGCTCCATGGCCGCCTCCTTCTGCGTCGTCGCGCCTCGAAGGATGAGGCTACCGCCCACGCACCTCGGCGACCCCGCCGCAGCCTCGGTAGCGTGGCGAGGTGCCTGAACCCCTCTCGATGCGGACCGCCTCTGTGGCCGATGTCGGGCGCTTGGCCATGCTGCGCCACCGCTGGCGCCACGACGAACTGGGTGAGACCGGGCTCAGCCTCGAGGCCTTCACCGAAGCCTTTGGGATCTGGATGCGCTCTCACGCCAACTCCCACCTGGCGGTGGTAGCCGAGCGAGGGGAGCTACCGATCGGCATGGGCTTCCTCGCCATCGTCGACCGGGTGCCTGGGATCGAGATGGTGCCGCGCACCTGCGGCTACCTCCAGAGCGTCTACGTCACCTCCGCCGAGCGCAACGCCGGGGTGGGCACCACCCTCGTCGCCGCCTTGATCGCCGAAGCTCGCCGCCTGGGCCTCGACTACCTGGCCGTGCACCCCAGCGAACCGAGCGTCTCGCTCTACCGACGCCTCGGCTTCGCCGCCACGAACGGGGTCCTTGAGCTCGCCCTCTCCTCGACCCCTCGACGGTGAGCCACGCCCAGGTCTCCACGACGGCCTCGATCAGCGAGCGACTCTCGGTTGCAGGATGCGTCGCCGCCGACGAGGAGGCCGCCGCACTCGTCGAACGTGGCAGGGGCGACGAGCAGTACCTCGAGGCCATAGTGCAGCGTCGAACCGAGGGAGTACCCCTGGCGTGGCTGGTGGGGAGCACCACCTTCGCTGGGCTCGAGATCCTCGTCGACGAAGGCGTCTACGTTCCCCGCTGGCAGAGCGAACCGCTCGCCATTGAAGCCGCCGGCTACCTCGAGCCAGGGCAGGTCGCGGTGGAGCTGTGCTGTGGGACGGGGGCCATCGCGGCAGTCCTCAACCATCGCCAGCCCACGGCACGCGTCCTCGGCACCGACCTCGACCCCCGTGCCGTCCACTGCGCTCGGCGCAACGGCATCGAGGCCTACCTCGGCGACCTCGCTGACCCACTCCCAGCCGAGCTCAGGGGTCAGGTGCAGGTGGTGGTTGCGGTTCCCCCCTACGTCCCCACCGACGCCCTTCGGCTCCTGCCCAGAGACGTGGTGGACCACGAGGGGCGCTTGGCCCTCCACGGTGGCCCAGACGGCTTGGCCGTCACCCGCCGAGTGCTCACCGCAGCAGCGCAGCTCCTCGCACCTGGTGGCTGGCTCCTGGTCGAGGTCGGTGGTGACCAAGACCACCTGCTCGAGGCAGCACCTCAATTGGAGCACTTCGGTGCCGTCGAGCTTCGCTTCGACGAGGACGGCGACCTGCGGGCGATGGTGGCCCAGCGAGGTAGCTGAAGGCCTCAGCCGTCGGGGTAGAAGACGAACAGCTGGCACCCAATGGTGGACTGCGGCACGTGGCTGGTGCCCGCTGGTGCGTGGTAGAAGGTGCCCGCAGGGTAGTCAGCGTGCCCGTCGTTGAACACGCCCGAGACGACGTAGACCTCTTCTGGGCCAGGCGCATGGACGTCGTCACCGGGCCACACCGCTCCTGGGGCGATGTCGACCACGATGGCTGACCGCTCCCCGCTCCGCCACAGCCGCCGCACGGTGATCCCGTCGGTGATCACCTCAGGCTCAACCCCGTCGGAGTGGACGGTGGTGAAGGGTCCTGATGCGGCGGCCACGGGGCTGACCCTAGAGCGACTGAGCCATGTTGTCGAAGCGGGCGTACTGGGCCAAGAAGGCCAGCTGGGCGGTGCCCACCGGGCCATTGCGGTGCTTGGCCACGATCACCTCAGCGAGCCCCCGTCGGTCGTTGGAGATGTCGGGGTCGTAGACCTCCTCACGGAAGAGGAAGAGCACCACGTCGGCGTCTTGCTCCAAGGATCCCGACTCACGCAGGTCGCTCAGCATCGGGCGCTTGTCCTGGCGGGCCTCGAGGCCTCGGGACAGCTGGGAGAGCGCCACCACCGGGCAGTCGAGCTCACGGGCCAAGATCTTGAGGCCTCGGCTGATCTCGGCCACCTCGACCTGACGGTTCTCTGCTCTGCCCCGTCCAGTCATCAGCTGGAGGTAGTCGATGACCACGAGCGCCAGGTCACCCTTCTGCTTCTTCAGCCGGCGAGCGCGGGCTCGGATGTCCATCACCGTCAGGTGTGGGTTGTCGTCGATGAAGATCGGGGCATCAGAGAGTCGGGTCACCGAACGAGAGACCTTCTCCCAGTCGCTCTCGTGGAGCCGACCGGTCCGCATCCGCTGGGCATCGACCTTGGCTTCGGATGCCAGCAAGCGCTGGGTCAACTCGAGATGGCTCATCTCGAGGGAGAACAGCAGCACCGGCCGCCGGGTCTGGACCGCCACGTTGGCCAGCATCCCGAGGGCGAAGGAGGTCTTCCCCACCGCCGGGCGAGCGCCGACGATGGTCAAGCTCGACGGCTGCAGCCCTGCCAAGATGGCATCGAGGTCGAGGTAGCCCGTGCCCACACCGGTGATGGTGCCGTCGCGCATGGCCAGCTGCTCAATCCGCTCGAGGGAGGGCCCGAGCAGGTCACCGAGCTCTTGGATGGTGTCGGACTGCCGTCGCTCACCCACGTCGAGCATGAGCTGCTCTGCCTCGTCCACCGCAGAGGCCACGTCCTCGGGGACCGAGAAGGCGAGGTCGGCGATCTTGCCCGCCACGCTCACGAGCCGCCGCAGCATGGCGTGCTCTTCGACGATCTTGGCGTAGTAGAGCGCGTTGGCGGTCGAAGGGGTGTTGGCCTGCAGCGTCACGAGCACAGCTGGATCGCCCACCGCCTCGAGCAGCCCGGAACGGCTGAGCTCGTCGGTGACGGTGATGGCGTCGACGGGTTCGCCCCGCTCGTAGAGCTCGACCACGGCCTGGAAGATGTGGCCGTAGGCGGGCTTGTAGAAGTCCTCGGCGCTCACCACTTCGATCACCGCAGCAGCAGCGTCGGGAGACAGCAGCACCGCACCGAGGAGGGACTCCTCGGCCTCGAGGTTGTGGGGAGGAATCCTGGGCCCATCTTGGGCGGTTCGGAGTCGTCGGTTACGGGCAGTGTCGAGGGCTTGAACCATGGGGTGTCTACCTTCCTCGTCGAGCATTGGGGGTGACAAGGCGGATCTTCCTGTGGATCATGGGCTGAATCTGTGGAGAAGTGGTGGAGGATGCCCCGTCGATCCCCAAGTGTCTGGGGACAAGCAGTGGACCCTGACCACCTCGCCACCAACCTCGCTCACCAAACCCCGTTGCCAGCACGGCGCGAGCATGATCGCGGGCTGTGACATCTCCACAGGGGCACCGAGGGACCCTCGGCATCGACCAGGCTGTGGAGAACTCAGGCCATCAGGCTCGGGACGCGACGAACGGGCGCCCAAGGCGCCCGTTCGTCTACATCTGCACGGCCCGAGGGCTTGACCTAGGAGGCGGCGAGCACCTCGACCACGATGGTGGTCTCCACGTCGGTGAACAGCAGCACCTGGAGGTCGTGGCTGCCCACGTCCTTGATGGGCTCCTCCATCTGGAGGTGCTCACGGCTGATCTTCACGCCCTTCTGGGCCTCAATGGCAGCCACGATGTCAGAAGCGGAGACCGAGCCGAAGAGGCGGCCAGCGCCAGAGGCTCGGGCCGTGATGCCGATCACCGCACCAGCGAGCACCTTGGCTTGCGCCTGGGCTGCCTCACGGTGCTGGGCGTCACGGAGATCCCTTGAGCGCCGCATGGCTGCGGCCTGGACCTCGCTGCCCTCGTTGGCCACGATGGCCAACCCACCAGGGAGCAAGAAGTTGCGGGCGTAGCCACCGGAGACCTCGAGG
>CAINFA010000013.1 GCA_903847955.1 uncultured Actinomycetes bacterium | reverse complement strand
GATTCGAACCCGTGCCTCCACCTTGAGAGGGTGATGTCCTAGGCCTCTAGACGATGGGGCCGTGATGCACCACGCAGGCGCCGAAAACTCGTCATCTACGTGCAGCTCGGGGGCAAGGACTCGAACCCTGAATAACTGGACCAGAACCAGTTGTGTTGCCTATTACACCACCCCCGAAGGGCGGAACGACAATCTAGCCGATCTGCCTGGCGCTGTCGGCACGCTCAGCCATAGGTGGTCGACAGGTGCGACAAGGTGCCGTAGCCGACGATACGGCCGAGCGCTACTGCCACCGTCTCCCTGGCGAAGTAGGGGATGGTCTTGGTGCCCTTGATCGGAGAGGTCTGGGTTGGCGTGGGGTACGGCGTGAAGCCCTGCTCAGAGACGATGGCCATGGACCGGTCTTCGTGGAAGGGGTCGGTGACCACATCGAGGGTCTTGATGTGGGCCGCTCGCAGCTCAGGAGCGCAGTCGGCGATGTTCTCGTAGGAGTTACTGCCACCCGAGAGCAGCAGTGCACTGGCGGGGACGCCCAGACCCTCGAGGTACGACGCAGAGGCTTGCGCCTCGGTGAAGGCGTCACCTGGCCTGCGTCCGCCCGTCACGACGATCTTGGGTGCCCAGTGCTGGTGGAACAGCAGGTCGGCCTCGTTCAGCCGTGCCTCAAGCACCGGCGATGGGGCACCGTCCCACTGGGCCGCCCCCATGACCACGATGGCGTTCGCCCGGTGCGGACGGTACTCGAGTGAGGTATGCCAGACCTGGTAGGCGGTGATGCCGAGGTAGACCACCGCTGCGAGCACCACCACACCGAAGATCTTCAGTGCCAACTTGAGCGGCCAGAGCAGCATCAGCGTGCTCCGAGTGACGCCCTCGCCACCTCGAGACGGCGCAAGACCTCGTCGCGACCGAGCACGACGAGGGATTCAAAGAGCGGAGGTCCGACGGACTTGCCGGTGACCGCCACCCGGATCGGAGCTTGGACCTTCCTGAGTTTGAGTCCGAGCGCATCGCCAAGAGCTGTGGTTGCCTCGTGCAGCACCTCAGGAGCGAACGCGGCATCTCGGTAGGCCTCGAGGGCGGCATCGAGGATGCGGGAGGCATCAGGGTCGCCGGTGATCGCCTTGGCCCAGGCAGCCTCGTCCATCGGCACCGCGTCGCAGAACAGGAAGTCGACCATCGCCGGCACCTCGGAGAGGACCTGCACCCGTTCGTGGACGGCAGGGGCGATGGCAGCCATCTTGGCCGGGTCGTAGCGCTCGGCGGGCCAGGGAACGTCGTAGCCCTCAGGCCGCCACGACGACGCGGGATCCACCCAAGGACCGATGGCTTCGAGGAAGGCCTCGGGAGTCATCTCGCGGATGTAGGTCCCGTTCAGGTTCCGGAGCTTTGCGACGTCGAAGTAGGCCGGCGAGTGGTTGACGTCGCTGAGCTCAAACTCCTTGGCCATGGCCTCAAGCGTGGTCTTCTCTTGGTCGCCCCTTGGGCTCCAGCCCAAGAGCCCAAGGAAGTTGACGAAGGCTTCGGGGAGGTACCCCTCGGCCCGGTACGCCTCCACCGAGACGGGGTCCTTGCGCTTGGACAACTTCTTCCGCTGCTCGTTGACCAAGAGGGGTAGGTGGGCGTAGGTGGGCAACGGGACCACAACCCCCTCGGCCTCATCGAGGGCCTGCCACAGCAGGATCTGCTTGGGGGTGTTCGAGATGTGGTCCTCACCCCTGATCACGTGCGTGATGCGGTCGAGACGGTCGTCAACCATGTTGGCCAGCAAGTACAGCGGGGCGCCGTTCGATCGGGCGACCACGAAGTCTTCAATGGCGCTGTTGGAGACCACCACGTCTCCGCGCACGGCGTCGTGGACGATGGTCTCGCCCTCACGCGGCACCTTGAAGCGGAGCGCCGTCCGCTCTGAGCGCACCACGTTGAGGTCACGGCAGTGCCCGTCGTAGCCCGGCATCTTCACCTCTCCCTTGCGGGCAGCGACCTCCTCGGGCGTACATGCGCACGGGTAGCACTTCCCGGCGGCGTAGAGGGCCTCGGCCGCCAGGCGGTGCGCCTCGGCATTCGCTGATTGCCGGAAGGGGCCCTCGTCGGGACCGATGCCGAGCCAGTCGAGGGAACGTTCGATGACCTCGACCCACTCCTCGCGGTTGCGCTCAGCGTCGGTGTCCTCGATGCGGAGCAGGTACGTCCCTCCGCCGTGTCGAGCGGCCAGGTAGTTGAACAGTGCCGTTCGAGCGCTGCCGACGTGGAAGTACCCCGTCGGCGAGGGAGCGAACCGGACGCGTGGCGAAACGGCGATGGCGCTCAGTCCTCGACGATCGAGATGGCGCCGGTCGGGCAGCCGTTGACCGCTTCGACCATCTTCGCCCGGAGATCCTCGCCAGGGGTCTCGTTCAAGATGTAGAGGTAGCCATCGTCTCGAACTTCGAAGACCTCAGGGGCGATGCCCATGCAGACTGCGTTCGACGCACAGGCGTCGAAGTCGACAACAACCTTCATGGGAACTCCCTTGATCGGTGGGGCCCAGCGCCCGCTCGCGGCCATGCTAGCGAAGCCTCCTCGGGCTCACCGCCTCTCTTCACGAGGGACACCTGCGCACGACGGAGAGGTTCTGCCCGACCCGAGGGCGACCTCGGTACACTACGGGCGAGGTCGGCGAGGCGAGGAGCGAGGACCCATGGAGACACGCATCCTTGGACCCTTCGAGGTCTCTGCCATCGGACTGGGCTGCAACAACTTCGGCATGCGCCTCGAGCAAGACGGCACCACGGCGGTCGTGCAGGCAGCCCTCGACCACGGGATCACCTTCTTCGACACCGCAGACATCTACGGCGGCACCAACTCTGAGGTTCAGCTTGGGAGTGCCCTCGGTGCACGCCGTGACGAGGCGATCATCGCCACCAAGTTCGGCATGCCGATCGATGACGACCGACGGGGTGCTGCGCCCAGCTACGTGCAGAGAGCGTGCGAGGACTCGCTCCGACGTCTCGGGATCGAGGTCATCGATCTCTACCAACTGCACGCCCCTGACCCTGAGGTGCCCATTGCCGACACCCTCGGGGCGCTCGACGACTTGGTCGAGGCGGGCAAGGTGCGGGCGATTGGCTGCTCGAACTTCACCCCTGACCAGCTCCATGCTGCTGCCGACGCTGCAGGGGACGGCGCCCGCTTCGTCAGCCTCCAGAACCAGTACTCGTTGCTATGGCGCGAGCCAGAGCCCGCCACCCTCGAGGCCTGTGCGCAGTTAGGCATGGGGCTCTTGCCCTACTACCCGCTCGGCAATGGACTGCTCACCGGCAAGTACCGAAAGGGCGAGCCACTGCCTGAGGGCACTCGACTCCAACTCATGGCCGCCCTCGCTCCTCAGCGCTCTGAGCACTGGCTGTCCGATTCGATCTTGGACCAAGTCGAGCAGATCAGGGCCATCTCCGAGGCAAGTGGCATCGCCATGGTGGACCTGGCCTTCGGCTGGCTCTTGTCGCGACCGGTGGTGTCCTCGGTGATCGCCGGCGCATCGAACCCCGACCAAGTCGCCACCAATGCGGCTGCAGGCGCAGTCCCGCTGCCCCTCGATGTCATCGCTTCCCTCGACGCCATCGCGGCGGCGTAACGCCACCGCCCACCAAGGAGACCACAGATCATGACCATCGCCACCTGGAACGGCACCGTGCTCGCAGAGAGCGACGAGTGCATCATCGTCGAAGGCAACGCCTACTTCCCGCCCACCGCGCTGGTCGAAGGACACTTCGAGCCCAGCACCACCACCTCGGTCTGCCCATGGAAGGGCACCGCCAGCTACTACGACGTCGTCGTCGATGGCGAGCGGAACAGCGACGCAGCGTGGTACTACCCCGAGCCCAAGGACGCAGCCAAGGAGATTGCTGGCTACGTTGCGTTCTGGCGTGGCGTCACGGTGCGCTGAGGTGGACGCCTCGCCCGAGAGATTCCTCGCCGTCCGCCTCCAGACCGAGGCGCTGGCGGCGCCGCTCAGCGCCGAGGACCAGTGCATCCACTCGATGCCCGACGTCAGCCCCACCCAGTGGCACCGAGGTCACACGACGTGGTTCTTCGAAACCTTCTTGCTCGCACCTGGCGGGATCGCTCCCTTCGATGAGCACTACGACTTCTTGTTCAACTCGTACTACGAGGCCGTTGGACCCCGGTTCGAACGGTCCCAGCGAGGCTTGCTGTCGCGCCCAACGGTCGCCGAGGTCGCCACGTACCGTCAGGCGGTCGATGCGGCCGTGACCGCCATCGTCGACCATGGCCTCGACGACAAGCAGCAGGACACCCTGGAGCTAGGCCTCCACCACGAGCAGCAGCACCAAGAGTTGCTGCTCATGGACATCAAGCACGTCCTCGCCGTGCACCCCAACCCCGTGGCCTACGCCGAGGCTTCCCCGATCGAGCAGCGCCTGACGACCCGGCACCGTGGCCGGATTGACCTCGAAGGCGGCATCGTCGAGATCGGCGCCGAGGGTGATGGCTTCTGCTTCGACAACGAGCTACCCCGCCACCAGGTCCTCGTGCACCCGTGCAGCATTGACGCCTCCTTGGTCTCGTCGCAAGACTGGCTGGCCTTCATCGCCGACGGTGGCTACGACCGCCCCGAGCTCTGGCTCGCCGAGGGATGGGCGACCGTCAAGGCCAATGGGTGGCGTGCACCGCTGTACTGGCGCGAGCGCGACGGAGGCTTCGATCAGGTCACCTTGCATGGGCTCGTGCCCGTCGACCCCCAGCGACCGGTGTGCCACGTCAGCTACTACGAGGCCGATGCCTTCGCCCGGTGGTCTGGCGCACGGCTGCCCACCGAAGCCGAGTGGGAGCTGGCCGCCAGTGCGCACCTCGACCTCGGCACCTTCGCCCTTGAGCCACCCACCGTCGACCAAGGACCGGGCTTCTTCGGCTCGGTGTGGCAGTGGACGCAGAGCTCCTACGCCCCCTACCCGGGCTTCCACCCAGCCGAGGGCGCGGTCGGGGAGTACAACGGCAAGTTCATGGTCAACCAACAGGTCCTGCGGGGCAGCGCCTCGATCACCCCTTCGGGCCATAGCCGCCTCAGCTACCGCAACTTCTTCTCCGCTGCCAGCCGCTGGCCCTACGCAGGCCTCCGTCTGGCCCACGACCGATGACCCCTTCACTCACCATCCGATTCGACCCCGTTGCCGCGGACCGCGCCTTGCGCGCTGATGCGCGCGCCGGGCTCAGCGCCACGCCCAAGACCTTGCCGCCCGTCTGGTTCTACGACGACCTCGGCAGCGAGCTGTTCGACCAGATCACTCGGCTCGAGGAGTACTACCCGACCAGGGCCGAGCGCCTCTTGCTCGAGACCCACGCGCGTGAGCTCGTCGCCGCCTGTGGCGCCACCACCTTGATTGAGCTTGGTGCAGGAACCTGCACCAAGACCACGGTGCTGCTCGACGCCATGGCAGCCCTGGGCCAGCTCGAGCGGTACGTGGCAGTCGACGTCGCCGAGTCCACCATCGTCGACGCAACCACTGCCTTGGCCCTGCGCTACCCCGGCGCAGCGATCGACGCGGTGGTGGCTGACTTCACCGACCTCGACGGGCTCTTCCCTGACGTCGACCACCGGCTCATCGCCTTCTTGGGTGGGACGGTCGGCAACTTCGACCCCGCTGGACGGGCCCGATTCTTCACCGACCTCGATGCCCAGCTCACCACCACCGATGCGCTGCTGCTCGGCACCGACCTCGTCAAGGACCGCACGCGCCTCGTCGCCGCCTACGACGACGCTCAGGGTGTGACCGCCGCGTTCAACCGCAACGTGCTCGCCGTGCTCAACCGGGAGCTCGGCGCCAGCTTCGACCCTTCCGCCTTCACCCACGTGGCGCTCTTCGACGAGGAGCACCAGTGGATCGAAATGCGGCTGCGGGCCGAACGGGCCATGGACGTCCGGGTTGAGGCGCTCGAGCTTGACCTGCACTTCGAGGCTGGGGAGGAACTCCGCACCGAGATCAGCGCGAAGTTCACCGCCGATGGTTTGGCCGCCGAACTCTCGAAGTTGGGCTGGCTGGTCGACCGCCAGCTCGACCAGCCGGGGGGCGACTTCTTGCTGACCCTGGCGCACCCCTACTGCTGAGCGACCTCAGGAGGCCTTCACGGCCGCCACCAACTTGGCCAAGGTGTCCTTGGCGTCGCCGAACAACAACACCGTCTTGGGGTCGTAGAGGAGCTCGTTCTCGATGCCAGCGAAGCCTGGACGCATCGAGCGCTTCAAGAACACCACCTGCTTGGCAGCATCGGCGTTGATGATGGGCATGCCGTAGATCGGGCTGCCTGGGGTGGTCTTGGCCGCTGGATTGACGGTGTCGTTGGCGCCCACCACGAGCACCACGTCCGCAGTGGACATCTCAGCGTTCGCTTCGTCCATCTCCTTGAGCTCGTCGTAGGGGACGTTGGCCTCGGCCAACAGCACGTTCATGTGCCCGGGCATCCGACCAGCGACTGGGTGGATGGCGTAGAAGACGTCCACCCCCTTGGCCTGGAGTTGCTCGGCCAGTTCTCGCACCGTGTGCTGCGCTTGGGCCACCGCCAAGCCGTAGCCCGGGACGATGATGACCTTGCGGGCGTAGGCCAAGGCCACACCGATGTCCTCTGGTGTGCCGGCGCGCACCGGTCGGTCCTCACCGCCACCAGAAGTATCAGCTACCACGGCCGAGCCGAAGGCGCTGAACAAGATGTTGGGCAAGCTGCGGCCCATGGCTTGGCTCATCAACTTGGTCAGCAAGATGCCCGAGGCGCCGACCAAGGTGCCCGCCACGATGAGCACGTTGGAGTCCAAGGTGAACCCCGAGGCAGCCACCGCGAGGCCGGTGAAGGAGTTCAGCAACGAGATCAGCACGGGCACGTCGGCACCACCGATGGGCAGGACGAAGGAGATCCCGAGCACCACGCTTACCCCGACGAGCGCCCACAGCAGCACGTTCGACGGGCTGTGCACCAGCGCTGCGACGAGCCCGAGCGCTCCGAGGAAGATTGCTCCGTTGACGATCTGCTGGCCGGGGTAGGTGATTGGACGGCCGGTGATGAGCTCTTGCAGCTTGAGGTAGGCAACGGCAGAGCCAGCGAAGCTCATCGCACCGATGAGCACGCCGGCCACGATCTCGAGCACCTGGTAGGTCGCCAAGTACGCCACGTCGTAGTGGAGGAACTCAGCCACCGACACCAAGGCTGCAGCGCCACCACCCACGCCGTTGAAGATGGCGATGAGCTGGGGCATCGAGGTCATCTTCATGAAGCGGGACATCGGCACGGCCACCACCACGCCGAGCACCATCGCTCCGATCATCAACGGCAGGTTCTGCAACGTGTGGCCATCAACCTTGGTGAAGAAGGTGGCCCCGACGGCAGCCACCATGCCCACCGCTCCCACCACGGTGCCAGCTCGGGCGCGCTTGGGGCTCGAGAGGCCCTTGAGGGCCAAGATGAAGGTGACCGCAGCGAAGAGGTAGATGCAGTCGATCACGTTCTGCCGGTTCACGACCCGGCCTCATCCTTCGAAGGACGACCCGCGGGCTTGGTCTTGAACATCGAGAGCATTCGGTCCGTCACCACGAACCCACCCACCACGTTCAAGGTGGCGAGCAGGACCGCCAGGAAGCCGATGATGCGCTCGGCGGTGGTGGTGGCACCACCGAGGACCACCATCGCCCCCACCACGATGACGCCGTGGATGGCGTTGGACCCCGACATGAGCGGCGTGTGCAGCAGCGACGGCACCGCGCTGATGACCTCGATGCCCACGAAGATGGCCAAGATGAACACCGTGAGCGAGGGCAAGATCGGGTGACTTGCGGGCACCGCGTGGACCGCGAGGACTGCCAAGGTGCCATGTTGCATCAGGAGGTACCTCCGCTCATTGGGTGCACACCAACGCCGAGAAGCTCCGCGAAGGCCGCGGTGGTGGCCTTCCCTTCTCGGAGCACGGTGGTGGCGACCACGATCTCGTCAGACCAGTCGGGCTCCACCGCAGCGTCCTTGGTGAACAGCCCGAGGAGGTTCACCACGTTGCGGGCGTAGAGGAAGCTGGCGTGGGTGGGCATCTGGCTTGGTGGGTTGCTCATCCCAACCACGTGTGCCTGGTTGACCACCACGGTCTCCCCGGCCACCGTCGGTTCGCAGTTGCCACCGCCATCTGCAGCCATGTCAACCACGACCGCACCAGGTCCCATCTGGCTGATCGCCGCCGTGGTCACGAGCACCGGTGCCTTGCGGCCCGGGACTGCAGCGGTGGTGATGACGACGTCGGACGCGGCCACCTCCGCCATCAAGGCGGCCTGCTGAGCGGCGAGTTCCTCGGGGCTCAGTTCTCGGGCGTACCCCCCGGTGCCCTCGGCGTGGACGTTGAGGTTGACGAAGGTGGCTCCGAGGCTCTCCGCCTCCTCCTTGGCCGCCGCACGCACGTCGTAGGCACGCACCACTGCCCCCAGTCGACGTGCGGTGGCGATGGCTTGGAGGCCAGCCACACCCACGCCCATGACGAGGACCTTGGCGGGGGGGACGGTCCCCGCAGCGGTCATGAACATCGGGAAGAACTTGTGCAGGTGCTCCGCCGCCATCAATCCTGCTCGGTAGCCCGAGACCGTGGCTTGGGAGCTCAGGGCATCCATGGACTGCGCTCGTGAGATCCGGGGCAGCAGGTCGAAGCTGACGGCGGTGATCGCCTTGGTGGCCATCGCCTGCAAGGCCTCGACCGACTGCGCGGGTTGCAAGAAGCTGAGCACGACGATGCCCTCGGGCAGCACGTCCACCTCCTCGAGGCTCGGAGCGTTCACCTTGGCGAGCACCTGCGCGCCGGAGAGCGCAGCAGCGGGCGTCGGGGCGATGGTGGCGCCGGCTTGGAGGTACTGCTCGTCAGGGAAGCTGGCGGCGGCTCCCGCTCCTTGCTCGACGGCCACGGTCCATCCCGCGGCGCAGAGTTTGGCGATGACGTCAGGGGTGAGCGCAACCCTGCGCTCTCCGGGCCTGCGCTCCGAAATCACGGCGAGGTGCACCGCCCTTTCCTAGCACCTCGATGGCCTGTGAGCCCGAGATGGTTGGCCCTTCGACCGCAGGGGCCGGCGCGGCTTCACTACCGTGGGGCTACTCGCTCCGTGGGGGACCATGCCGAATCGCACTGCCGCAGCAGGATCAACCACCGAGCACCCTTCGATCGACGCCTCGAAACAAGGGGACCCTCCATCGACTGCTTTCCCCTGGGGGTGGATCGATGCAGCCGTGCTCGTGGGGGTGGTACTCGCAGGAGCGGCCATACGTTGCACGGGCTTCACTCGGCTCGACCTGTGGTTCGACGATGCGTGGGCGGCGATGCCGTCACGGGCACCGCTCGGAACCGCGGTGCACATGGTGGTGACCTCACCTGGCTACACCATGTTCGACCGCAGCTTCATCAGGCTCCACCCTGGCGTCTCGTGGTGGGCGCAGCTGCCGGCCTTCGTGCTTGGCCTCGCTGGCATCGTTGCCACCTACGCACTCCTGCGTGCCTTCCGCTTCTCGAGAATGGCGACGGTGCTCGGTGCCCTCGTCATCACCGTGTCGCCCGTGGCCGTGACCTACTCCACACGCGTCAAGGAGTACTCCTTCGACCTCTTGGCGTCGTGCCTGCTGCTGTGGCTGACCGAGCGATGCCGCAGAGATCCTTCGAGCCGTCGGTGCCTCGAACTCGGCGCCGTCAGCACCCTCGTCGTCGCCACCTCGGCCTCTCCCCTCGTCGTGGTCGCTGGCTGCTGGG
>CAINFA010000012.1 GCA_903847955.1 uncultured Actinomycetes bacterium | reverse complement strand
GTCGCCTCATCATGGCGTGCGGCACGGGCAAGACCTTCACCTCGCTCAAAGTCACAGAAGGCATGCTGCCGAACGGCGGCACGGTGCTCTTCCTCGTGCCCTCGATCTCGCTCCTCAGCCAGACGCTCCGGGAGTGGACTGCGGAGTGCACCCAGGAGCTCCGGTCCTTCGCCGTGTGCTCGGACACGAAGGTCGGCAAGAACAAGGGCGAGAACGACGACATCGCCTCGTTCGACCTCGCCTACCCAGCCACCACCAATGCCAAGAAGCTCGTGGAGAACTTCCACAAGAAGACCGCTAGGTTCGACGGGCTCACGGTGCTGTTCTCGACCTATCAGTCCATCGAGGTCATCCACCAGGCCCAGGTAGAGGGCCTCCCCGGCTTCGACCTCATCATCTGCGACGAGGCCCACCGCACGACTGGCGCCACCCTCGCGGGCGAGGAGGAGACCGCTTTCGTCCGGGTCCACGACAACGCCTACGTGACCGGGGCCAAGCGGCTCTACATGACCGCGACCCCCCGCGTCTACGGCGAGAACGTCAAGGCCAAAGCCGAAGAGGCCGATGCCCTCTTGGCTTCGATGGACGACGCCACCCTCTACGGCCCCGAGTTCCACCGCCTCATGTTCGGCGAAGCGGTCGCCCAGGGCCTCCTCTCGGACTACCGAGTGGTCGTGCTCACCGTGTCCGAAGAGCTCGTCGCCGAGAAGATGGCCGACGCCACGAATCCGCTCGACCTGCCCCTCGACGAGGTGGCCCGCATCATCGGCTGCTACAACGGCTTGGCCAAGAACGCCGGCTCGGTCGAGGACTTCCAGGCTGACCCAGCGCCGATGAAGCGAGCCGTGGCGTTCGCCAAGTCCATTGCGGCGAGCAAGACATTCACCCAAAGTGCCGCTGAAGTCGTGAACGACCTGCTCCTCACCGAGGCCGACGACGAGAGCGTCCGGCTGGACGTTCATCACGTCGACGGCACCCAGAACGTGCTCAAACGCAACGCCGAGCTCGCCTGGCTGAAAGCACCCGGTCGACCTGGCACCGTCCGGGTGCTCTCTAACGCTCGCTGCCTCTCCGAGGGAGTCGACGTGCCGGCCCTCGACGCCGTGCTGTTCCTCAGCCCCCGAAACTCTGTCGTCGACGTCGTGCAGTCCGTCGGCCGCGTCATGCGTCGCAGCGAAGGCAAGAACTACGGCTACATCATCATCCCCGTCGCCATCCCTGACGATGCGGACCCGGTGGCGGCCCTCAACGACAACAAGCGGTTCAAGACCGTGTGGCAGGTCCTCCAAGCGCTGCGCTCCCACGACGAGCGCTTCGCGGCGATGGTCAACAAGATCGACCTCAACAAGGAGTTGCCGGAGCAGCTCATCTTCACCGACGGATGCGGCGGAAGCGACGAGGACGCAGTGAGCGATGCGCTGCCCAACGTGCAGCGCTCGTTCAACTTGGTCGACCTACCAGAATGGGGCGACGCCATCTTGGCCAAGCTCGTGAGCAAGGTCGGCCAGAAGACCTACTGGGAAGACTGGGCGAAGGACGTGGCCGACATCGTGCGGCGCTTCCAGGCTCGCATCGCCGCGCTCGTCGAGGGTGGCTCGACCGCCCAGCAGGCGGAGTTCGCCGACTTCGTGAAGGGCCTGCGGGCGGTCATCAACCCGAGCGTGGCCGAGGAAGCCGCCATCGAGATGCTGGCCCAGCACATGGTGACCGGTCCGGTCTTCGACGCTCTGTTCGAGAGCTACTCCTTCTCGAAGGCAAACCCCGTCAGCCAGGTCATGGACAAGATGCTCGCGACCTTAGAAGGCGAGCACTTGGAAAGCGAGACCGAGAGCCTCGACAAGTTCTACGCCTCAGTTCGTGAGCGGGTCACGGGCATCGAGAACGCGGCTGGGCGCCAGCAAGTTATCAAGGAGCTCTACGACCGCTTCTTCCAGGGGGCCTTCTCGGTGACGGCCGACAAGCTCGGCATCGTCTACACCCCCGTCGAGGTCGTGGACTTCATCCTCCACAGCGTTGACCACCTGCTGAAGACGGAATTCGGTCAGACCCTGGGCAGCAAGGGCGTCCACAT
>CAINFA010000011.1 GCA_903847955.1 uncultured Actinomycetes bacterium | reverse complement strand
GTGCCGAGCCCCCAGGTGGGGGAGCCCACCTACGCCAAGAAGTTGACGAGTCAAGACTTCCGGCTCAACCTCACCCGACCTGCGGTGGAGCTCGAGCGGGTGGTGCGCCTCGGTCGGGCCTTCACCACCGACGGCGGTCGGCGGCTCGTGATCCTCGAGGCCACGGTGGTCGATGGACACCACGGCCTACCCGGCCAGCTCGAGGGCACGACGCTCGGGACCGGTGCGGGGGGACCGGAGTTGGTGCTGGTCAAGCCCGAGGGCAGCCGTGCGATGCCAGCAGCGGACTGGGCCCGGGGTCGTCGGGAGACCGGCCAGGTGCTCGGGATCGAGGCCTAGGCTATGGGGGTGGAGCTCGACCAGCGCACCGAGGCCCCTGCCAATGGCGAGCTCCGGGTGGCGCCGTCCATCTTGTCGGCCGACTTCGCCCACCTTGGAGCGGCCGTCGCCGCCATCGAGCCGGTGTGCAGCTGGCTCCACGTTGACGTGATGGATGGGCACTTCGTGCCCAACCTGACCATTGGCCCACCCGTGGTGCAGTCGTTGCGACCCGTGAGTCAGCTCTTCTTCGACTGCCACCTCATGATCACGAACCCCGAGCGCTACCTCGAAGCCTTCAAGGTCGCGGGGGCTGATGGCTGCACCGTCCACGTCGAGGTGGGCAACACCGCCGCCCACCTCGACCACATGGAGGACCTCGGCTTGCGCCTTGGTCTGGCGGTCAACCCCGATGGTGACTTCAGCCTGGTCGAACCCTTCATGGACCGCCTCGACCTGCTCCTCGTGATGACGGTCTTCCCCGGGTTCGGTGGCCAGTCCTTCATCGCCGACGCCATGGCAACCGTTGCTGCCGCCCGGGCCTACGCCACCGCCCACCACCTCGCCGTCGACATTGAGGTCGATGGCGGTATCGGACCCTCGACGATCGCCACGGCCACCGAGGCGGGCGCCAACGTCTTCGTGGCCGGGAGCGCGATCTTTGGTGCGGCGGACCCCGCCCGTGCAGCTGCAGGTTTGCTCGAGGCGGCCACCGCCACCCGTCGATCCCTTGGCTGAAGGAAGCGAGGGTGCGCTGACGCCGACCGAGCTCGATGCGTCGATGCTGCGGCGCGCCATTGCGGTGGCGTGGGCCGCACGGCGCCGCGCCGCCCCGAACCCGTGGGTGGGCGCAGTGCTCGTGGCCCGAGACGGCCAGCAGTTCACCGGTGCCACCGAGCCGCCAGGATCTCGCCACGCTGAGGTGGTGGCCCTCGACGCAGCGGGTGTTGCGGGGTCTGCTGAGGGCTCGGTGCTCTACGTCACCTTGGAACCCTGCAGCCACCACGGGCGAACCCCGCCGTGCACCGACGCCATCGTGGCCGCTGGGGTCGCTCGGGTCGTGGTCGGCATCGAGGACCCCGACCCGAGGGTGGCCGGTCAGGGCATCGCCGCGCTCGAAGCAGCCGGGATCGAGGTGGTGGTGGGCATCGAGGCAGCGGCGGTCAACGCCCAGTTGCGGCCCTACCTCCACCACCGCCGGACGGGCCGCCCTGAGGTGGTGCTCAAGCTCGCGGCATCGCTCGATGGTCGCATCGCCGCACCTGATGGGACGAGCCAGTGGATCACCTCTGCCGCCGCTCGCCGAGACGCCCACCAGCTCCGGGCTGACGCCGGGGCCATCCTCGTTGGTGCCGGCACGGTGCGAGCCGATGACCCCGCCCTCACGGTCCGCCTCGAAGGCTACGACGGCCCCCAGCCTCGTCGCATCGTCTTGGGACGCGCCCCTCGAGGTGCCAAGGTCCACCCCTGTGAGGAGCACGTGGGCCCCATTGGCCCCTTGCTCGATCGCCTCGGGGCCGAGGGCGTGCTCCAGGTGCTGGTCGAAGGTGGGGCGACGGTGGCCCACGGGCTCGTGGCCGAAGGGTTGGTGGATCGCCTCGTGTGCTACCTCGCCCCCGCCATCTTCGGCGGCGACGACGCCAGAGGAATGTTCGCCGGCCGAGGTGCGGCCACGATCGAGGCGATCCGCCGAGGTCAGTTTGTGTCAGCAGAGCAGATCGGCGACGATCTGAGAGTGGAGGTAGTCCCCAAATGACGCTGTCGAAGGTTGAAGACGCGATCGAGGCCATCAAGAACCTGCAGATGGTCATCGTGGTCGACGATGAGGACCGAGAGAACGAGGGCGACCTCGTCATGGCGGCTGAGGCGGCCACGCCAGAGAACATCGCCTTCTTCTTGGCCCACACCTCGGGGGTGATCTGCGTGCCGCTCGAGGACACCCGGGCAGACCAGCTCCAGCTCCCCCTCATGGTGGTGGCCAACACCGAGGCGCAGCGCACGGCGTTCACCGTGACCGTCGACTACCGCCACGGCACGACGACGGGGATCTCGGCCCACGACCGAGCGGCCACCATCCGTTCGCTCATCGACCCCGAGACCCGCCCGACCGACCTCAACCGTCCCGGACACATCTTCCCCCTGCGCTACCGCCAGGGCGGCGTGCTCAAGCGTGCTGGGCACACCGAGGCCACGGTCGACCTGTGCCGCATGGCTGGGTTGGCCCCGGCCGGTGTGCTGTGCGAGATCGTGACCGAGGACAAGTCCGAGATGGCTCGCTTGGCTGAGCTCGAGGCCTTCGCCGAGCGGCACCAGATGCCCATCATCTCCATCGCGGACCTGATTCGGTACCGCCGGCAGCACGAGAAGCTGGTGCGCAAGGTCTCCACGGCCGCCATCCCCACCGACGACGGCGCCTTCACCGCCCACGTCTACGAGTCCGTCCTCGACGGTGAGCAGCACCTGGCCTTCGTCTACGGCGAGATCGACGGCCAAGACGACGTGCTGGTGCGGGTGCACTCAGAGTGCTTGACCGGCGACGTCTTCGGCTCGTTG
>CAINFA010000010.1 GCA_903847955.1 uncultured Actinomycetes bacterium | reverse complement strand
CTCGCTCGGTGCCACCTTCACCATGGACATGTCGATGAAGGCCAGCTACCGCACCACCAACGTCGTCTCGAGCTTCGAGGAGAACCGCACCATCGCCTGGCACCACAAGGCCGGGTTCATCTGGCGCTACGACCTCGAACCCGTGGAGGGTGGCACCAAGGTCACCGAGAGTTTCGACTACCGCAGCTGGCTCGGCATCGCGCTGAGCTTCACCAAGCTCCCTGAGCAGAACCGGGTAGCGATGACCAAGACCCTCGACAACCTGGCCCACCACCTCGAGGCCAGCGACAGCTAGCTGGCAGCGCTCGCTGCTTCGCCCGCACCGACGAGCTCAGGAAGCGTCGAAGTACCCCGCCATCAGTTCGCTCGCCCACGTCGGCTGGTAGTGGGGGCCGCGGGGGCCGAACTCGGCCATGGACGGCTTGAGGTCGAGCACCGGGGTGCCGTCGATGGCATCGAGGCCCGCCACCTCGAGGTGGCGACCCTGGACTGCGAGGAGGCGGCACGTCGACAGCCCGAGCCGGTTGGGTCGGTCCTTGGCTCACTGCGCGAAGATGCCAACCTCGGGCCAGGCAGGATTCGAGCGCGGTCGACGGGAAGCCTCGAAGGCGGGCTCGTCGCCGAGGAGGTGGAAGGCGTAGATGACCTCGAGGTGGCTGAAGGCCTCAAGCCCCAAGGTCACCGCAGCATCGAACCGCTCGTCGAGCTCAATCGAGCTCACAACGGCGTCCCAGCCGTCATCGGTGGGCTCGGTGCGGCTGGCATGGACCACCCCGATGGCGGTGACCAGGCCCTGCCAACTCACCTCGTCCACCGAAGCCGCACGTCGGGGGCCTGCTCCTCATTGGTCGAACCATCGGTGCGCTCCACCTCGATGAAGCCATGGCGACCGTAGAACCGGAGCGCGTCGAGGTTGGACTGGAAGACCCAGCACTCGAGCCCCTTGGGCGAGCGCGCCTTGGCCAGATCGATGAGCCGACTCCCGACCCCATGGCCGGTGATGGACCGGGCGAGGTAGAGGCTCTCGAGGATCCCAGGACGCGTGGCAGAGAACCCGAGGAGCTCGCCGTGTGCCTCGACCACCGTCACGCGCTGGGTGGTGAGCACCACCTCAGCCATGTAGGTCCGTATCGACTCGAGGTCGTGGATCGACGGCGGGATCTGCGGGACGCACTCAGCTCGGATCTGGTGGTAGCACTGCGCCAGTGCCTCGGCGTCAGCAGCGCGACCGGGACGGAGCCCGAGTTGGGCCGGGTCAACCACCCGCCAGCTCCACGATGCCCACCACGGTCGCTTCCATGTTCTGCCGGAACTCGGCCAGCCGACCCTCGATGATCTGCTCGGCTCGCTCTGGGCGCCGCTGGACTGCCGCGGTGACCGGCGAGGGCCCCGGATGCAAGGTCGCCCGTTGGGTGAGGGTGGTCCCGCTCGGACCCTCCTCGAGCTCGAAGCGCCAAATGGCGACGGGGTCGGCAGGCTCACCGACCGTCCACTCGAAGAGCACCGGAGGCTCGAAGGCGGTCACAGTCGCAACGGACTCCCAGGTCACGTCGCCGCGCTGGTTCGTCCCCTCGATGGTGGCGCCGAGCCCAGGTGCACTGCCCTCGGCGTAGCGAGCCGCTTGGAGCTCGGCGCTGAAGCGTGCGACCACCGACGGTTCCACGACGAGCGCCCAGAGCGCTGCTGGGGAGACGGGGCCGGTCGCTGACGCACTCGTGGAGGCGGGGAGGGTGCTCGACATGACCGCACCCTAGCCCCACCGCTCCCACCCGGGCGTGCTCAGGCCACGATGGACTTGGCTGCCCCCGCATCGAGAACCGCCCACAGCGGCTGGCCGGTGGCGACCTGGACGGCCTGCTCGGTGGCGAGCAAGTTGGCGCCAGCGACGCCGGGGTACGACAAGGCGCCCACGCCTGGCCCGCTCGTGATCTGGAAGCTGAACAGGTTCGTGACGCCTCGCTTGGCCGAGGGGAACTGGACGGTCCCAGAGGAGCTCTCGAGGCCCTCGAGCACGTAGGCATCAGAGTCGGGGTCCGAGGTGTTGGTGGGGTAGAAGCCCCAGCCGCCGTCAGCGTTCTGGTCGCTCTTGACGAAGTTCAGCGTGGCGGTGGGCACCGCCACCCCTGCAGCGGCGAGGCCGACCACGGCGAAGCCTGTGGAGTTGGTGTCGGCACCCTCGTAGTTCGCCGGCGCACCCGAACAGGGGTTCAGCGCCACGTCCGACGAGAAGGCACCGCTCGAGCACCGTTGGGCCTTGAGCCAGGTCGTCGCCGAGGCGGGGATGGCCACGCCGGCAGCCTTGAGGGCCGCCATGGCCAACCCCTGGCGGATGGTGCCGTCGTAGGTGGGGTCAGCGCTGCCGAACAGCCCTGGGGCGCTGGCCTTGGCTCCTTGGAGTTCACCCTGCAGCTTCGTCACCAGGTTCAGCTTGTTGAAGCTCTTCGGGTTCACCCCGTAGGCGTGGGCGGAGAGGATCAAGAAGGCGAGGTCACCCGGGTCGGCCGTACCAATGCCTGCCACGATGCTCGGGGCGTGGGTGTACAGGTAGTGCTCCACCTTGGCGCCAACAGCGGCTTGACCCAGCACTGGGTCCGCGAGCGCCAGCGCAACCTGGATGGTGTCGGCGACGTCGACGCCCGACCCCGAGGGCACGTAGCCAGCGGAGACTTGGCTGGCGAGCCAACTGGCTGCCCGGGTGGAGGGCGCTGCACTGGTAGCGCCAACCGCTGGCGCCATCGCCACGGTCAGGCTGAGCGCGCCGATGGTGGCAGCGAGGGCGGAGGTGCAACGGGACATGAGCAACCTTTCGTGATCGGTTGCCCAGCACTGACACGGTGTCAGGTGAACCACCGACCCTGTGTCTCGACGGGCGTGGTGCTTCGGCCTCACGGTGGTAACCCGACTCGTGGGTCACCCCACCTACGGTTGCGGACCAGTGCCGGAGTTTGACCGGCTTCCCCACTGTGGTGCTCTGCGACTGCGACTGCGCCCCTGTTCTTAGCACAGCGCCGTGGTGCGCGGTGGTCGAGAACCCTCCAGCTGTGCGAGCATGCACCCATGGAGCACAACGCAACGGTTGACACCCTCACCCTGGCCAAAGCCGCCTTCAACGCCACCTGGGACCTCCTCGAGGCTGAGCCGTGGAGCGACGAGGATCGCAGGCAGTTGCTCGTACTCGCCATGGGCTCGCGCCACCTCTGGGAGCTCTCGGGGGACGCGTGTGGACCCGAACAACGCTCGACTGGTGACTGGCTCATCAGCCACGTCGCCAGCCGCATCGGAGAGCCCCAGCTCGCAATGCGCTTCGCCCAAGCTGCCCACGACTGCGTGGTGGCACAGGGTTGGGAGGGATGGCGCTTGGCGTCGGCCGAAGAAGGACTGGCACGGGCCTGCGCCGCGCTCGGTGACCTCGTCGGCCGCGACCTCCACGCCCAACTCTGCCGAGACCTCCTCGAGACCCTCAGCCCAGAGGACCGAAACGTGATCGAGCCCCAGCTGGCGTCGATTCCGGGACTCAGCCATCCCTAGGGTCACCCCGCTCGAACGTCGCTGAGGAGGGACGAAGAGGTGCGATGCGCGCGACCTCCCCACACCCCGTCGTCTCCCTAGGGTCACAGGTGGCCCCTGCCGGCTCCTCCCGACCAGGGTTCGGCAGGGGCCACCTCATCGCACCCGGTGGCAGTAGGTTCTCGACGGCACCGAGGAGGACCATTGCCCCGCACCACGCCGATCTTCACCTTGGCCGACCAGTTCGTCGAGCAGCGCGCCTCGATCGACCCCCTCTTCGCCACCGGTGCTGGCATCGAGGGATCGGACCACCTCCTGCCCGACTTCTCCGCTGAGCGGGCATCACTCGAGCTGCGGACCACCATCGACCAAGCGATGGCCCTCGAAGGCGCCGCCAGCACCGATGCGATCGACGATTTGGCCAAGGCTGCCATCGCAGAGCGGCTCGCTGCACACTTCTCGCTCGTCCAAGCTGGTGAGCAGCGACGCACGTTCTCGGTCATCAACTCCCCCCTCCTCGATCTCCGGCAGGTCTTCGAGCTGATGCCGACGAGCACCGACGAGCACATCGCCACCATGGCTGCTCGCCTTCGAGCCGTCCCGGCTGCCATCAAGTCGTGGCGGTCCACCTTGCGTGACGTCGCGGTGGCTGGGCAGCTCCCGGCCCCCCGGCACGTCCAAGGCGTCGCCGACCAGGCCGAGGTGTTCAGCCGCGGCGGCTTCACCGCGCTGGCGAGGCGTGCCGCGAAGTCGGCCTTCGTCGACCCCGAGGCGTCAGGCATCCTCGATGCCTCCGTCGGTGCCGAGGCGGCATGTGCCGAGCTGTCGGCCTGGATGCGCTCTGAGCTGCTGCCGAGAGCATCGTCCCCTGACGGCGTGGGTGAGGAGCGGTACGCCAGGTGGGCTCGGTACTCCACCGGGGCCCAGCTCGACCTCGATGAGCTCTTCGAATGGGGCTACCACGAGCTACGGGCAACCCTGGCTGAGCTGTGGGTGCTGGCGAGGGAACTCTCCCCTGATGCCACCAGCCTGCGACAGGTCGCTGCCGAGCTCGACGCCGATCCCCGCCGGGCCATCTTCGGCACGACTGCCCTGCTCGCTCGTCTCGAGGGCTTCACCGCCGCCACCATCGCCCAGCTCGACGGCGTGCACTTCGCGATCGATCCAGCCATTCGTCGCTGCGAAGCCCGACTCGCCCCCGAGGGTTCTGCGGCTTCGCCTTACTACATCGGTCCAAGCGAGGACCTGTCGAGGCCTGGCACCACCTGGTTCCCAACCCTGGGCGCCGAGCGCTTCAGCTGGTGGTCCATTGCCTCGACCTGGTACCACGAGGGCGTCCCCGGGCACCACCTCCAGGTGGCGACGGCAACGCTGCACCACGAGCGCCTCAGCCGCTACCAGCGCTTGCTGGGCTGGACCAGTGGGTACGGCGAGGGATGGGCGCTGTACGCCGAGCGGCTCATGGATGAGCTCGGCGCCTTCAGCGACCCTGGTGATCGGTTCGGCCACCTCGTCAACCGCTGCCTGCGTGCTGCTCGGGTCGTCGTCGACCTCGGGCTCCACCTCTCGAAGCCAACCCCAGCGGACTTCGGTGAGCTTGGCCAGCTCGGCGACTGCTCGTCACAGCCCTTCACCCCTGCACTGGCGGTGGCCATCTTGGAGGAGTGGGCCCTGCAGACCCCCGAGGTGGCCCGGTCGGAGGTTGACCGCTACCTCGGGATGCCAGGGCAGGCCATCAGCTACAAGGTCGGCGAGCGCGCCTTGCTCGAAGCCCGAGCAGCAGCACAGGCTCGGCTTGGACCGCAGTTCTCCCTCAAGGACTTCCACGCCTTCGTCCTCGAGCTCGGCCCCCTCGGCCTCGACCTCTTGGCGACGCAGCTGGCAACCTTCGGCACCACCAGCTGAGAGGTGCATTGACCTCAGCACCACGGCGTGGAAGTGGTGGTCGAACGCCGAGGCCACGACCACCAACACGACCAGCGACGCCGCCAGCGTGCCACCACCACTCCTGAGAGGCCACAATGGTTGCCATGGCGGACAAGGGCTCGTTGCGAATCTCCGACGCCGAGCGCGATCGGGTGGTGGCTCGGCTCCGAGATGCCCTGAGCGAGGGGCGGCTCGACCTCGAGGAGTTCAACCACCGACTCGAGGTGGCGTACCAGTCGAAGACCCACGGCGAGATCGCCGTGCTCACGAAGGATCTGCCCAAGAGCAAGGGGGCCTCGCCCGCCGTGCTCGATCCAGCAGTCACCTTGGCCAAGCGCCAGCGACGGTTCCGTCGGCGGCTCCGTACCTACCTCGGGGTCAACTTGGTGGTGTGGGCGATCTGGCTCACGAGCAATCTCACCGGGGGGCACGACCACTACCTCTGGCCATTGTGGGTGACGGTCCCTTGGGGGGCGACGATCGCCTGGCGGCGGTTCAGCTGAGCGGAGCTGGCGCCGGTTGGTCCTCGGCGACCGCAGGGTCAGCGCCACGAGGCGCCACCCGTCCACCGGTCACCCGGGCCTTGAAGGTCAGGTAGGTCCAGGCCTGGTAGAGCAAGACGACGGGGAAGAACACCACCGCCACCACCGTCATCACCTTCAAGGTGTACGACGGCGACGCCGCACCTCGAACGGTGAGGGAGTAGGCCGCGTTGGTGGTCGACACCATGACCTTGGGGAACAGCTCGGCGAAGAAGGTGCCCACCGTGGCCGCCACCCCGATCGCCGACAACCCAAAGGCCCAACCCTCGGACCTGGCCGAGGCCAGCCATGCGGCGCCGAAGGTCGCCATGACCGCTACCACCTCGAGGGGGTTGGGCACGAAGCCCTTCCCAAGACCGAGGTGCGCCCAGGTCACGAACCCCCACACCACCACCGCCGCCACCCAGCCAACGGTGCCTGAGAGCTGCTGCACCCGGGCGTGGAGGTCCCCCGTGGTCTTGAGTGCGAGGTAGGTCGAGCCCATGAGGACGCACAAGGTGACCATGGTGATCCCGCTCATCAGTCCGAAGGGGGTGAGGAGCCCCCAGAAGCTCCCGGTGTAGTTCCCGGCGTGGTCGATGGGGAGCCCGTGCAGGAGGTCGCCGAGGGCCACGCCAATGAGCAACGGGATGAGGGCGGACCCGATGGTCAGCGCCCACCGGAAGCTGCTCCTCCAGGCCGGATTCTCCACCTTTCGCTGGTACTCAAAGGCCACGCCTCGGACCATCAGTGCCAACAGCAGCACCACGAGGGCGAGGTAGAAGGTCGAGAACATGGTGGCGTACCACGCCGGGAAGGCGGCGAAGATCACCGCTCCGGCCACGATGAGCCACACCTCGTTGGCATCCCAGACCGGGCCGATGGTGTTGATGCACACCCGGCGCTCGAGGTCGTCCTTGGCGACGAAGCCGTGCAGGATCCCTACCCCAAGGTCGAAGCCCTCCAAGATGAAGAAGCCGACCCAGAAGATGACGTCGATCAAGAACCACAGGTTGGCGAGGGTCATGACGGCCTCCTAGTAGACGAGGGCGGCGAGCGCCCGATCGGTGGTGTCGTGGTCAGCGTCACCGTGGGTGTCCTCATCGAGCGCCTTGCGGCCGTAGCGGACCATGAGGAAGGTGTCCACCACGCCGAGCACGACGAAGATGGCGACGAAGGCAGCGACCGAGATACCGACGTCGATCGCAGAGACCGATGGCGAGGACCCTGCCGCCGTCTTCATCAACCCCTGGACGATCCAGGGCTGACGGCCGTTCTCGGTCAGCATCCACCCAGCGGTGTTGATGACGAAGGGCAGCACCACCGCCCAGGTCGCGCACACCAAGAAGAGGTTGGATCCGCCGATGCGGCGCTTGCGCAGCAGGAGGAGTCCCCATGCCCCCAGCCCCACGAGGGCGACCGTCAGGTAGGCCATAACCCGCATGGACCAGTACTGGACGAAGACGTTGGGGATGTAGTCCCCTGGTCCGTAGGCCTTGACATCTTGGGCTTGGAGCTGGTTGAGCCCTTGGATCTCCCCATGCAGCGAGTTGGTGCCGAGGATCGACAGCAAGTTCGGGATCTGGATGATCTGGGTGGGTGCGACGTCGTTCGAGCCACCACCAATCTGGAAGGCGCTGAACGAGCAACTGGTGCAGGTGTTCCACTGCGCCTCTGCTGCCGCGATCTTCATCGGCTGGTAGCGGGCCTCGATCACCCCGAGCTCGGAGCCGACGAACATGGTCAGGATCAACGACGGGATCAGCACCACGAGCGCCAGCCGGGCGGAGTGCTCGAAGCTGGCCTCGCCCCGCCGGCGCAGCTGCCATGCCGAGACCGCCAGCATGACGAGCGAGGCTGTGACGAGGGCTGCGAGCAGCACGTGCAGGTAGCCCCAGAGGAAGACCGGG
>CAINFA010000009.1 GCA_903847955.1 uncultured Actinomycetes bacterium | reverse complement strand
CCAAGCCGAGCGAGGCGGCAACGGCGCGGTCAAGCTTTTGGTGAGCTCCAACGAGCTGTGGTGGCATCCCTTCGGGGTCACCGTAGAGAGCGTCAAGGTCTCCCTCGGCGAAATACGACCGTGCACTCAACACGGCGCGAGCCCCTGCCTCGATTTCGGAACGAACCTGCGGGTCGAGATTTGGGAACGGGAAGGTGTTGTAGACGGCTTCGGCACCGACACGAATTCTTCCTCCATCGACCGTGCCAACAGAACTGGCCCAAATGAAGAACGCTTTGGACATGGTCAGTCCTGCCATCAGCAAGATGTCGTCTTCAACGACAAGGACATCGTCGCCAGCGATGACATCAACTTCGTGGATGGCTGCTGGCAAGTAGCCCCAGCTGAGGAACGCACTCGTCGGCAGGACCAGGTAAGGACCATGCGGCTGGCGGACTTGAAGAAATCGCCACGGTCGCGTCGCAGCGTCCACCATCCGCCGAGAACGGCTTCGGCGGAAGGTGGCCACATCATCGAGCAGCTCCCTCAACACAGGCGACGATTGCAGCTCTCGAACGCTTGCATCATCCAGCCAAAGGCACCAGCGCTCTGAGCGCGCCACTGCCTGAGCGTTCCCCAGGAACGGTCGAACTCGACGACCGACTTGGGGGTCCGAAGCATGGAGCGCTGCAACCTCCCAGCCACTCAACTTCGAGAGCAAGCCGCCGTCGCCGGGGGTGCTGCCTCGATGAACTCGAGGCACATCCGTCACCAACGGGCTACGGCGAGGTTCGATGCGAGACCGAGGTGACATCACACCTCGACGCTACAAGTGCCGGCGCCCTCGGCCCGAAACAACACTTCCCCCACCCCGAACACAAAGTGAACAGAGTGAGGGAAGTGAATGGGGTCGGGTGGGCGAACCCGCACACCCTGATGGTGGCCAGGTTCAGCTGGCGACTGCCACATAGTGACCGTGGGAGTGCTTGGTCACTTGGCCTTTCTTTGCCATCTCGACCAACGCCTTCCGGACGGTCGGTGCCTCGAGGGAGAGCTCCTTTGCAGCTGCGGCTGGTGTGACTGGCTCCACAGAGGCTTCCAGCAACTTCACCAACTGCTGGCGAGCGCCCGAGAGCTGCGCCACCTCATCGTCGCCAAGCACGCCCCAGCGCAGGTTGTGCCCCCGCTGCATGGTGAGTTCGCACTCCTCAGCGTTGCGAGGGATGAGCGTGAAGGTGCAGTTGGGTGACGCCACGTTGCGGGTCAGGAGTCCGATGCCGTCGGTCGCAGCGGCCAGGCCGTTCGAACCACTGATGCGTTGCGTGACGCTCGTTCCCTCGCCCTTGTTCGTGTGGTGGATGACGATGAACAGCGTGTTCGGCCAGCCAGTCGCCAACTCGGCGAGAGAAGCGAGCGCCTTGTAGTCCTCCAAGTGGCGATTCGACCCGCCCGTCTCCTCGGTGACCGAAGCAAGCGTGTCGATGATGACCAACCTGGGGTCGGTGGCTGTCTCGTTCAGCCAGGTGTGGATTGCGGATTCCAGCTTCCCTCCAAGGAGCAGGTCGGTCTTCGTGATTTTGAGGCCGGGAGGGGCTGGCTCGGCAGCATCCCCAGTGAGTTCACCGGGAAAGTCGGCAGGAAGGTCCATCATCTTGATGAGCCGGTCACGGAACGAGCGGTCGCCGCCCTCGTTTGCCATGTAGAGGACATCGCCCTTCTCCACCTCGTACTCGCCCCAGGCCTTCTCGCCGGTGGCGATGGCCAGAGCGAGGTCCTGGAAAAGCAAGCTCTTGCCAACCTTCGGGTCGCCAGCGATGAGGAACAGGCCGGCAGGGATGATGTCGCCAACGACCATCTGGATGGGCTCCATAGGTGTGGCGACCAGTTCCTGAGCCGTCACGATGTCGAAGTAAATCTGCTCGTAGCTCTTGGGGGTCTTTGCTGTGCTCATTGGGTTCTGCTTTCTTTGCTTCGCACCCAAGGGATGCTGTCCGTGTCTCGGACAGCAGTGACCGTGCTGAGACCCCCCACCACGGCACTCGCCGCTTATTTCTGCTTCGTCCGTGCCTCGGCCCAAAACGAAGGGCTGAGGCACGGACGAAGCACCGCCCGCCAGGTTCACCAGGCGGGCGGCTTGAATGGCAGATAAACCTGCCCTG
>CAINFA010000008.1 GCA_903847955.1 uncultured Actinomycetes bacterium | reverse complement strand
GTGCACCTCGACCTCCTGCCACCGACGTCGGGGCAAGGTGGCCAACTCCCGCTCGGTGCCGCTGCTGTCGGTGGAGACCACGCCCAGTGCCTCTGGGGTGACGGCCCAGAAGGCCTCGAGCATGGCGGCAGAGGAGCTGGCAATGTCGGCGAGCAGCGCGGCGGCACTCCTGGCGGCACCGGCTTCGATCTGGGCAGCCCGCCCTTCGGTGCCGCCCTCGTACTGGGTGGTGGAGCGACCCTCGGCCGCTGCTTGGCAGCGACGAACGTGGCTGTCGGCGTTGCGAGCCAGATGGGTGAGCAGGTGCCCACGGCTCCAGCTGGGGAGCGCGGAGGCCCCACGTGCCTGTGCGTCGGTGAGCCCTGCCAGCTGAAGCTGCAGCCGGGTCTCGGCCTCGGCCAGGTTGGCGAGGTCAGCGTGGAAGTGCTCGAGGTGGCTCATGGTCGCAACCTAGTGCGGAGCGCTGATCCGTGGGCAAGACTCCACGCACCGAGTCGAGGAGACCTATGGCACCCAAGTCGTTCCTGTTGACCGAGCAGTTGGCCACCTACCTGCTGGACCACAGCGCGCCGCTCGATCCCATCGAGCGGTCCTTGATCGCAACCACCGCCGAGCTCGGTGGGGTGGCGGGCATGCAGATCGCCCCCGAGCAGGGTCGCTTCATGGGGCTGTTGGCTTCGCTGCTTGGTGCCCGCACGGCGCTCGAGATCGGAACCTTCACCGGCTACAGCGCGCTGCAGTTGGTGCGGGGCATGGGCCCGGGATCGACGCTGACCTGCCTCGACGTCTCAGAGGAGTGGACTTCCATTGGTCGGGCGCACTGGGAGCGAGCGGGGATCTCGGACCAGATCGAGCTACTCCTCGGCCCTGCGCTGTCGAGCCTCGAGACCCTCCCCGCCGACCAGCGCTTCGACCTGATCTTCATCGACGCCGACAAGCCCAACTACCTCGCCTACTACGAAGCCGTCGTACCTCGACTCAACCAAGGTGGCGTGCTGCTGGTCGACAACGTGCTGTGGCATGGCCAGATCACCGACCCCTCGGACACCTCGGAGCACACCGTGGCCATCCGGCACTTCAACGACCACGTGGCCGCCGATCCCCGCACCGAGTCGACCATCCTCCCCATCGGCGATGGGCTGACCATGGTGCGCCTCGCCCGCTCCTGAGCGCCTGACCTCGTTGTTCACGCTCCTGTAACCATCGCGAGACTGCGCCGAAATCCTCGCTGGGCAGACTGTCTCGACCCCGCCCAGGGGCACCGGAGAGCGCCAGCGTCGTCGCTTCCCACCAGATTCGGTTCCACCAACCGGAGTCGAGAGGAGACGACGTGCTGACAGCGGTAACCAACATCCCCTACCCCACGTGGCTGAACCCGGGTGACAACACCTGGCAGCTGGTGGCCGCCACCTTGGTGGGGCTCATGAGCCTCCCGGGTATCGCCATCCTCTACGGCGGGCTGGTGCAGAAGAAGTGGATCGTGAACACCATGTTCATGGCCTTCTCCGCCTTCGCCATCACGCTCATCGTCTGGGTGCTGTGGGCCTACAACATGGGCTTCGGCACCTTCGCCCACATCACGAAGTCTGGCTTCTTCGCCAACTTCGTGGGCGTGCCCAAGCCCATCCTGAGTGCAGGTTCGGAGATGTCCCAAGCGGTGTCAGGGGCCAACACCTTGGTGCCCTTCCACTTCTCCACCCCGACCTTGGCCTACTTCCAGGTGGTCTTCGCCGCCATCACCCCGCTGCTGTTCTTAGGCTCGGTGCTCGGTCGGATGAAGTTCCGGGCGTGGCTGGTGTTCATCCCGCTGTGGATCACCTGCGTCTACGCCATCGACGCTGCCCTGCTGTGGGGTGGCGGCTGGCTGGCCCAGCACGGTGCGGTGGACTACTCCGGTGGGTACGTCATCCACCTGTCCGCTGGTGTCACCGGCTTCGTGGCCGCCGCCATCGTCGGTCCTCGTCTGGCGAGGGACCGGGCCCACGACGTGCCCTCCAACCTCATGATGGTGGCGACCGGTGCGGGCATCTTGTGGCTGGGCTGGAACGGCTTCAACGGCGGTGACCCCTTCTACGCCGGCGTCGACGCCGCCGCAGCCGTGCTCAACACCAACATCGCCACCGCAGTGGCGCTGATGACCTGGGTGCTGATGGACATGTTCTTCACCAAGCAGCGCAAGCCCACGTTCCTCGGAGCGATCAACGGCATGATCTGTGGTCTGGTGGCCATCACCCCATCTGCTGGTTGGGTGAACGGGCTCGGTGCCATCCTGGTCGGCTTCATCGCTTCGGCCGTGGTCTGGGTGGCCTGGAACTACCTCTCCAAGGTTCCCCCCTCCTCCAAGGTGGACGACGCCTTGGGCGTGGTCTACACCCACGGCATCGCCGGTCTGCTCGGTGGTCTCATGGTTGGCCTCTTCGCCGATCCCAACATGATCGAGTACGGCGTCAAGGGTGCGAACTACGCCGGCTCGGGCGTGTTCTCGGTGGGTGGCTGGTTCTACACCCACTCCTTCCACCAGCTGTGGTGGCAGGCGGTGGCGGCGAGCTGGATCATCGTCTGGTCTGCGACCATCTCGGCCATCCTGCTGCTCATCGTCAAGGTGGTCTGCCGTGGGCTGCAGGAGAAGCCCGAGGTGCTCGAGGTCGGTGACCTCGCCATCCACGACGAGGAGGCCTTCCCCGTGGAGACCTTCGCCGAACGGGTGAGCTCGCTCGGAGCCCACCAGTGACCGCCCACCTAGCCTTGTCCCGAACCTCGAAAGGAGTCGACCGATGAAGCTGGTCGTCGCAGTGCTCAAGCCCTTCAAGCTCGATGATGTGAAGGAGGCGCTCAAGGGTGCCGGCATCTCGGGGATGACCGTCTCTGAGGTGCAGGGATTCGGTCGCCAGCGTGGCCACACCGAGGTCTACCGCGGTGCGGAGTACGAGGTGGACTTCGTCCCCAAGCTTCGCCTCGAGATCGTGGTCAACGACGACGAGGCCGACTCGATCGTCGACACCATCGTGGCCGCTGCTTCCACCGGCAAGATCGGTGACGGCAAGGTCTGGGTGGTCCCGGTCGACGCCGTGGTCCGGGTGCGGACCGGCGAGCGGGGGGCGGACGCCCTCTAGCGGTACAGCGTTGGTTGGGGGAGTCGGGGCCGGAGCGATCCGGCCCCGACTCGCGTCTCAGCCCGCCTGGGCCTTGACCTCGGCCGCGGCCTTGGCGGCGGCTTCGGGGTCGCCGAGGTAGCTGCCCGAGACCACCTGGAGCTGGTCGTCGAGGCGGTAGTGGTAGGGGATGCCGGTCGGGATCTCGAGGTCCACGATGTCCTCGTCGGAGATCCCATCGAGGTGCTTGCGCAGGGCCCGCAGCGAGTTGCCGTGCGCCACCACCAGCACCGCACCGCCCCGGGCCCCTTCGGCCAAGAGATCGGGCACGATGGCGTCATCGAAGTAGGGCAGCGCTCGAGCCACCACATCGGCCAGGCACTCCGACCGGGGCAGGGCCGCTGCTGGTACGTCGCGGTAACGGGGGTCGCCTGAGGCCAGTCGCTCGTCGCCATCCTCCAAGGGCGGCGGTGGGGTGGCGAAGCCTCGCCGCCAGGCCAAGAGCTGCTCGTCGCCGTAGCGCTCCTTGGTCTCCTTCTTGTCCTTGCCTTGCAGGGCCCCGTAGTGGCGCTCGTTGAGTCGCCAGTGGCGCTTCACCGGCACCCATGGCCGCCCAGCGGCGTGCAGGGCCAGCTCGGCGGTCATGATGGCCCGGGTGAGGAGCGAGGTGTGGACCACCGCCACCTCGAGCCCACCGAGCAGGGCTCCCGCTGCGGCCGCCTCGGTGCGGCCGCGCTCGGTGAGCTCGACGTCGTGCCACCCGGTGAACAGGTTGAGCTCGTTCCAGGTGGACTGTCCGTGACGCAGCAAGATGAGGTCGGCCATGGCCCGACGCTACCTGCCGCTCAGCGCCCAGAGCGAGCCCAACGGAGCCATCAGGTGCTGAGGTGGTCCTGCCAGGAGGCGTCGAGTTGGTAGAGGAACAGCTCGCACCGGTGGGCCTCCTCGGCCTCGCCAATGGCGGTGGCGGCCCGCCGCAGGGCGTTGAGCGAGTGTAAGAAGCCCAGGTTCTCCACCCGTGCGGCCCGCACCGCTCCCGAGCCGCGCCAGCCAGCGTGGCGCAAGGCATCGAGACCGCGGTGGTAGCCCACCCGGGCGAAGGCGTAGGAGGTGACGGGATCAGGAGCGGTCTCGGCCAGTCGAGCCCAGGCCTCGAGCAAGGTGGGGTGGGCGGCGGCCACCGATCGCAGGGCAGCCGGGTCGGTGCCAGCTGCGTCGAGGGCTGCCTGCTCGTCGGGGCTGAGGGGGTCGAGCACGGTCTCGGGGTCGCCCTTGGTGAACTGCACGGGGTGGTCGGTCATGGGCTCATGGTAGGGCCCTCGGGCGTGGCCCAATCGGGACCTCCGGCCCTTGGTTCGACGCCCTCGTGGTGGCAGACTGCCAAGGTGAAGAAATCAAGTGCAGAGAACTTGACAATGAGACATACAAGTTTGCTACACTAGATCCCGACAGAGGACGCTCCATGGTGGGGCGACCGAGAGCTCGCTCAAGTGGAGACGGCTCACAGGAGGAAGCATCATGGCGAAGGCAGTCGGCATCGACCTCGGCACCACCAACTCAGTGGTGTCGGTCCTAGAGGCGGGAGAGCCCGTCGTCATCCCCAACGCCGAGGGCGGCCGCACCACCCCATCGGTGGTCGGCTTTGCCAAGAACGGCGAGGTCCTCGTTGGTGAGGTGGCCAAGCGCCAAGCCATCACCAACCCTGACCGGACCATCCGCTCGGTCAAGCGCCACATCGGCACCAGCTGGACCGTCGACATCGACGGCAAGGCGTACACCCCCCAAGAGATTTCGGCCCGCATCTTGCAGAAGCTGAAGCGTGACGCCGAGGCCTACCTCGGCGACACCGTCACCCAGGCGGTCATCACCGTCCCGGCCTACTTCGACGACGCCCAGCGCACCGCCACCAAGGAGGCAGGTGCCATCGCCGGGCTCGAGGTGCTCCGCATCATCAACGAGCCCACCGCTGCCGCTCTGGCCTACGGCCTCGACAAGGACGGCAAGGACCAGACCGTCTTGGTCTTCGACCTCGGTGGAGGCACCTTCGACGTGTCGGTGCTCGACATCGGCGACGGCGTCTTCGAGGTCAAGTCCACCCACGGTGACACCCACCTCGGTGGTGACGACTGGGACGACGCCATCATCGAGTGGCTGGTCAAGACGTTCAAGGACACCGAGGGCGTGGACCTGGCGGCGGACAAGATGGCCACCCAGCGCCTGAAGGAGGCGGCGGAGAAGGCCAAGATCGAGCTGTCCTCGGTCCAAGAGACCCAGATCAACCTGCCCTTCATCACCGCCACGGCCGAGGGTCCCAAGCACCTCGACCTCAAGCTGACTCGGGCCAAGTTCAACGAGCTGACCGCCTCGCTGGTGGAGAAGTGCCGTGGGCCCTTCGAGCAAGCCATCAAGGACGCAGGGCTCAAGACCTCCGACATCGACCACGTGGTCTTGGTCGGCGGCTCCACCCGCATCCCGGCCGTCCAAGAGCTGGTGCAGTCCCTGACGGGCAAGGAGCCCCACAAGGGCGTCAACCCCGACGAGGTGGTGGCCATTGGTGCCGCCGTCCAGGCCGGTGTGCTCAAGGGCGAGGTCAAAGACGTCCTGCTGCTCGACGTCACCCCGCTCAGCCTCGGCATTGAGACCAAGGGTGGGGTCATGCACCGGCTCATCGAGCGCAACACCACCATCCCGACCAAGCGCTCGGAGGTCTTCACCACCGCAGACGACAACCAGCCGTCGGTCGAGATCCACGTCCTCCAGGGCGAGCGCGAGATGGCGATGTACAACAAGACCTTGGGCAAGTTCCAGCTGGTGGACATCCCGCCCGCGCCTCGGGGCATTCCTCAGATCGAGGTGACCTTCGACATCGACGCCAACGGCATCGTCAACGTCTCGGCCCAGGACAAGGCCACCGGCAAGACCCAGTCGATCACCATCACCGGTGAGTCCTCGCTGTCCAAGGACGACATCGACCGCATGGTGCGCGACGCCGAGGCCCACGCCGAAGACGACCGCCGCCGCAAGGAGGAGGCCGAGATCCGCAACAACGCCGACAGCCTCGTGTACCAAACCGAGAAGCTGCTCAGCGACCAGGCCGACAAGGTCGAGGCCGACGAGAAGGCCAAGATGGACGAGGCCCTCAAGGGCGTCAAGGATGCCCTCGCTGGCAGCGACCTCGAGGCCATCAAGGGTGCCACCGAGGGGCTGCTGAAGGCCTCCCAGGAGTTCTCGACCCGGCTCTACAGCCAGGCCACCGCAGAGGGGCAGGGCGACGCCACCGCCGCCCAGCACGAGCACAACGACGATGAGGTCGTCGACGCCGAGATCGTGGAGGAGCAGTGAGCACCTTCGACGAGCACGCCGAGGTGTCTCCCGAGCCTGAGGGCTCGGGAGACGAGGCGGCGCTGGAGGCCGAGCTGTCCGAGATCCCCGACGACGTCTCGAGCCTCCTCGACGACGACCCCCTCGTGGCCATGACCAAGGAGCGCGACGACTACCTCGGCGCGCTCCAGCGGCTCCAGGCGGACTTCGAGAACTTCAAGAAGCGGGTGCAGCGGACCCACCACGACGAGGTAGCCCGTGCCGCCGGCGACCTGGTGGCCAAGCTCTTGGTCGTGGTCGACACCTTGGACCTGGCCCAGGCCCACCTGGCCGATGCTGAGGACGCCCAGGCCGAGGCGGCTGCCTTGGTGGCCGCTCGAGCCCAGCTGCTCGAGGTGCTGACCAAGGAGGGTCTCGAGCGGGTGGCGGAGGTCGGGGCGGCCTTCGACCCCACCTTCCACGATGCCGTGGCCCATGCTGCTGCCGAAGATGGCGATGGCACCACGGTGGTCGACGAGGTGCTGCGCGCCGGCTACGTCTGGCGTGGCCAGGTGCTGCGTCCGGCCATGGTGCGAGTGAAGAGCTGATCGATGGCGGTGCAGCGGGAGTGGTTCGACAAGGACTACTACAAGGTCCTCGGGGTCTCGAAGGACGTCGATGAGAAGGAGCTGACCCGCGCCTACCGCAAGCTGGCCAAGCAGTTCCACCCTGACGCCAACCCAGGGGCGGAGGATCGCTTCAAGGAGATCTCCGCCGCCTACGAGGTGCTCGGGGACCCAGCCAAGCGCAAGGAGTACGACGAGGTCCGGGCCATGGGTCCTGCCGCCGGCGGCTTCGGCGGCGGATTCCCTGGCGGCTTCAGCGCCCCCGGGGGCCAAGGCACCATTCGGGTCGAGGACATGGGGGACCTGGGCGATCTCTTCGGAGGGATCTTCGGTCGTGGCCGCAAGCGCCCTCGGGGTCCCCAGCGAGGTGAGGATGTCGAGGCTCGCCTGCAGCTCCCCTTCGCCGAAGCGGTGGAGGGCGTGACCGCCACCGTGCACGTGCCGGGGCAAGCCTCGTGCAAGCAGTGCCGGGGTACCGGTGCCGCACCTGGCACCTCCACCCGGGTGTGCGACCGCTGCGGTGGGGCGGGTCAGCTCAACGACAACCAAGGCATGTTCTCCCTCGCCACCATCTGCCCCACCTGTACGGGTCGGGGCCAGTTGGTCGACACCCCCTGTGATCGCTGCCATGGCACCGGTCGCGAGCTGTCGGACCGCCAGGTCAAGGTTCGCATCCCACCAGGGGTCGAGAACGGCCAGCGGATCAAGGTGAAGGGCAAGGGCGGCCTCGGGCAGGGCAATGGCCCCGCTGGCGACCTCTACGTCACCGTGACGGTGGGGAGCCACCCCCTGTTCACCCGGCGGGGCAAGAACCTGGTGGTCAAGGTCCCCATCTCGGTGGCCGAGGCGGCCCTGGGCACCACCGTCGTGGTTCCCTCGCTGCACGAGTCGTCCACCATCAAGATCCCCGCTGGCACCCAGTCCGGAGCAACCCTTCGAGTGCGCGGTCGTGGCGTGCCGGCGGCC
Organism: uncultured Actinomycetes bacterium; assembly: GCA_903847955.1. GTDB lineage: Bacteria > Actinomycetota > Acidimicrobiia > Acidimicrobiales > RAAP-2 > CAINFA01. The sequence goes on along the minus strand of CAINFA010000008.1, from coordinate 3,957 downwards.
AAGGCCGACGGCGCCCCCGGCGACTTGCTGGTCAAGGTCGAGGTGGTCATCCCTACCGAGCTGTCCGAGGAGGCCGCCGCCCTCTACGCCCAGCTGGCTGCCACCGAGTCCACGTCCCTGCGAGCCCACCTCGGAGGTCAACCATGAGCCATGGAACCCCCCGCAACGAACGCGCCGTCTACGTGATCTCGGTGGCCGCCGAGCTCACCGGCGTCCACCCCCAGACCCTCCGCATCTACGAGCGCAAGGGCTTGCTCGAGCCCACCCGCACCCAAGGCGGCTCCCGCCGCTTCTCAGACGCCGACCTGGCTCGCCTGGCCCACATCCAAGAGCTGACCAATGCCGGGTTGAACCTCGAGGGCGTGCGTCGGGTGCTCGAGCTCGAGGCCGAGGTGGCCGACCTCAAGGCCCAGCTGCACGCCTTGGGGGTTGAGGCGGCCCGGGCCATTGAGGCCACCCACCGGCAGTACCGGCGGGAGATCGTCCCGCTCAACCAGAGTCCCATCCCCTACGTCGCCGTGCGCAGGGGTCAACCGAGGAGTTAGCCCATGGCGCTCGACCCCACCCGATGGACGGTTCGCACGAGGGAGGCCTTCACCGCCGCCCAGCACCAGGCGGTGGCGCTCGGGAACCCTGAGCTCACCGAAGCCCACCTGCTGGTGGCCCTCTTGGCCCAACCCGAGGGGCTGACCCAGCCGCTGTTGGCCAAGGTGGGTGCGGACCCCTCACAGCTGGCCCGTCGCCTCCAAGAGCAACTGGCGAAGCTGCCTCGGGTGACCAGCGGAGGAGAGCCCGGGCTCTCCCGCTCGGCTCGCGAGGGGCTCGAGGCGGCAGATCGGCTGCGGGCCGACATGGGTGATGACTACCTGTCGGTGGAGCACGTGCTGCTGGCCTTCGCCCCGGTGCTCGAGGTAACCCCCAACCAGCTCCTCGAGGCCCTGCGGGAGCTGCGGGGCCACCACCGGATCACCTCGGAGAACCCCGAGGAGCAGTTCCAGTCCCTCGAGCGCTACGGGCGGGACCTGACCGACCTCGCCCGCCAGGGCAAGCTCGACCCGGTGATTGGTCGCGACGAGGAGATTCGTCGGGTCATCCAGGTGCTGTCTCGGCGCACCAAGAACAACCCGGTGCTGATCGGCGAACCAGGGGTGGGCAAGACCGCCATCGTCGAGGGGTTGGCGCTGCGCATCGTCGAGGGCGACGTGCCCGAGACCTTGCGGGGACGCAGGGTGATCGCGCTCGACCTCGGGTCCATGGTGGCGGGGGCGAAGTACCGAGGCGAGTTCGAAGAGCGCCTCAAGGCGGTGCTCAAGGAGATCCGCGACGCCGAGGGGCAGGTCATCACCTTCATCGACGAGCTGCACACCATCGTCGGTGCTGGTGCGGCCGAGGGGGCTATGGACGCCGGCAACATAATCAAGCCGCTGTTGGCCCGAGGTGAGCTGCGGCTGGTGGGTGCCACCACCTTGGATGAGTACCGGCAGTACATCGAGAAGGACGCCGCCTTGGAGCGCCGCTTCCAGCAGGTCTTCGTGGACCAGCCCAGCGTCGAGGCCACCATCGCCATCCTGCGGGGGCTCAAGGAGCGCTACGAGGTCCACCACGGCGTGCGCATCCAAGATGCCGCCCTCATCGCGGCGGCGGTGCTCTCGGACCGCTACATCGTCCAGCGCTTCTTGCCCGACAAGGCCATCGACCTCGTCGATGAGGCCGCCAGCCGGCTGCGGATCGAGATCGACTCGATGCCCACCGAGCTCGACGTCATCATCCGCCGGATGCGCCAGCTCGAGATGGAGAAGGTGGCCCTGCTCCAAGAGACCGACGCCGGCTCGAAGGAGCGCTTGGCCAAGTTGGAGGAGGAGCTGGCCGAGCTCAGCGAACGCTGCGACGCCATGACCGCCCACTGGCAGGCCGAGAAGTCGGCCATTGAGGACATCCGCTCGAAGAAGACCTTGCTCGAGGAGCGCCGGGTGGAGGCCGAGCGGGCCGAGCGCGAGGGTGACCTCGCCACCGCCTCTGCCATCCGCTACGGCGAGCTGCCTCAGCTGGACGAGGAGATCGTGGCCTTCACCAAGGCACTGGAGGAGCTCCAGCAGACCCAGCGCTTCTTGAAGGAGGAGGTCGACGCCGAGGACGTGGCCGAGGTGGTCAGCCGCTCGACCGGCGTGCCGGTCTCCAAGCTGCTCGAAGGTGAGGTGGATCGGCTGCTGCACCTCGAGGAGCTGCTCGGGGCCCGGGTGATTGGTCAGCACGAGGCGGTGGTGGCGGTGGCCAACGCCATCCGGCGCAGCCGGGCGGGGCTGTCGAACCCCAACCGCCCCATTGGCTCGTTCCTCTTCGTTGGCCCCACCGGGGTGGGCAAGACCGAGCTGGCCCGGGCGTTGGCCGAGTTCCTCTTCGACGACGAGCGAGCCATGGTGCGCATCGACATGAGCGAGTACCTCGAGCGCCACGCCGTCTCGAGGTTGGTCGGTGCCCCGCCCGGCTACGTCGGCTACGAGGAGGGCGGCCAGCTGACCGAGGCCGTGCGGCGCCGCCCGTATGCGGTGGTGCTCCTCGACGAGCTCGAGAAGGCCCACGCCGACGTGTTCAACCTCTTGCTGCAGGTGCTCGAGGACGGCCGGCTCACCGATGGCCAAGGCCGAACGGTGGACTTCACCAACGTGGTGCTCATCATGACCTCGAACCTGGCCGTGGCGCCCGAGCAGTACTTCAAGCCCGAGTTCGTCAATCGCATCGACGAGATCGTGCGCTTCAGTTCCCTCACCGAGGAGGACCTGGCCCAGATCATCGACGTCCAGTTGGCCGGGTTGGCCAAGCGCCTGCTCGAGCGGCACCTCGAGCTCGAGGTGACCCCGGCCGCCAAGGCGGCCCTGGCCCACGATGGCTACGACCCCGACTTCGGCGCCCGTCCCCTGCGGCGGGTCATCCAGCGCCAGGTCGAGGACCCCTTGGCCATCGCCCTGCTCGAGGGGACCTTCAGCGACGGCGAGACGGTGGTGGTGGACCACGACGGCACCGCCATCACCTTGAGCTCGAGGCCAGCGCCGCTCAGCTGAGCGCAGCAGCGGCCAGGTCAATACCGCCGAGCACGGTGTCGCTGCAGGGCAGCTGCTCCATGGCGAGGTGGCGCTCGGGATCAACCAGCACCACCACCACGCCCTCGTCGGCGAGGTGCGCCAGGGTGAGGGCCAGCATCTGGGCGGCCACGGGGTGCACCGAGGTCACCTCGACCAGGTCGAGCACGAGGGCCTTGGCCCCCAAGGTCAGCACCCGATCGGAGAGCTCGGACAGCAAGGGCTCGGCCTCGACGAACTCGACGTCGCCCCGCAGCGAGCGGACCGCAACCACCCCGCCCAGCTCGGGGTCGAGGGTGACCCCTGGCACCGAGGTGGCCCAGCCGGTGCGGTGCAGCGAGCGCGAACCCGAGACCGGTGCCAGCAGCAGGTGCAGGCCGAAGCGCTCGGCGATGCCCTTGGCTGCTCGCTTGGCCCGCACCGAGTTCCCTGCCGGATCGAGTCGAGGGCTGAACAGCCCGAGGCCGAACTGCCCGGGGCTCACCACCACGATGCCGCCGGCCACCCCGCTCTTGGCCGGCAGACCCACCTCGAGCATCCAGGCACCTGAGGCGTCGTACATCCCACACGTGGTCATCACCGCCAACACTCGAGCGGCGCAGGTGCGGTCCACCACCTCAACTCCAGTGACCGGGTTCGTCCCCCCATTGGCCAAGGTGGCCGCCATGATCGCCACGTCGGCGGCGGTCACCAAGGTGGCGCACTGGGTGATGTAGGCCAACAGTGCGTCTTCGACCTCGGCCTCGAGCACCCCCGCACCCTTGAGCAGCCACCCGAGCGCTCGGTTGCGCTCGGCGTGCTCGAGCTCGGAGGCCAGCACCTCGTGGTCCACCTCGAGGCGACGTCCGGCGAAGGCCGAGAGCACCTCGAGCACCCGCTC
>CAINFA010000007.1 GCA_903847955.1 uncultured Actinomycetes bacterium | reverse complement strand
CCGGAGTTCGTTCAAGCCCACGTACAACCTGGTGTGCAACTTGGTGAAGCGATTCGACCGAGCCACGGCGTACAAGATCCTCCAGCAGTCCTACGCCGAGTGGGAGGCGGCCAAGCGCCCTGCTGCGCAGCGAACCTCCTCCCCAGCGATGACCTTGGATGCCCGAATCGAGGTGCTCGATGCCCTGCACTACCTCGACGGCTGGTCGCTCGCTCCAGCGGGGGTGCGGCTCGGACGGATCTACCACGAGTGCGACCTGATCGTGGCCGAGGCACTCGAGCATGGGGTGCTGGCAGGTGCGGAGCCTGCGGTGGTGGCCGGGGTGCTGTCGAGCCTCGTCTTCGAGCGGCGACGGGCCAAGCCGGTCAAGGCACTCGAGGTGCGCGGAGGAGCGAAGAAGCGACCAGTGAAGACCAGGAAGGGTGTCGCTGGCGACCGTCTGGGAGGGAGTCGTCGTGAGGAGATCGAGCTTCGCAGCGAGGATCTCGTGATCATCGGCGAGCGGCTCCGAGGCCTCGAGGACGCCGCTGGGCTGAATCGAACCCGGCTGCCTGAGCCGGGGTTGGCGACAGCGATGGCCTCGTGGGTGCGGGGCGCCAGCTTCGCCACGGTGATGGATGTCGCCGCCGCCGACATCGGCGACATCGCCCCAGGGGACTTCGTGCGTTCGGTCAAGCAGCTGGCGGATCTCGTGGGGCAGCTGGCGGTGGTGGCTGAGGATCCAACGGTCGCTGCCGCCGCTGCGGCCGCGGTGGACGGCCTGATGCGGAACGTGGTGATTGCTGGGGGACCTCCAGCATCCGCCACCACCACCGTGGTGGCACTCTAAGGTCATTTGGGCATGCCCCCCTACGTGTCTGAGACGTTCACCGACGAAGAAGCGGCGATCCTCCGGCGCTACGTGACCAACCTCGACCTACCGGTCTTCGCTCTCGTGAACTTGCCCGAGGTCGTCAAAGGTGCCCTGTTCGCCCGCTACTCACGCAGTTCGAAGAGCTTGCGGCGGCTCTTCCTCGACGAATTCGTGGGAGACCTCGACCTGACCGGTGATGTCACCTTCGACGCCACCGTAGGCCTGCGCAAGGCTGAGGAGCTCTACGAGCGGGTCTTCTTCGAGTACGGGGATGACTCCGTGGCCCAGTTGGGCGGGGTGCACTTGGCCTGCGAGCAGGCCTCGAACGTCTTGACCAAGCTGCTCGAGTGGGGTCGGCTCATGTCGTACCTCGAGCAGTCCACGAGGTACCTCGGCTACGACGCTCGGCTGAACACGGGCCACTACCGCTACTACCGGGCACCGGAGATCTTGGACTCACCCCTTGGCGCGCGCTACATCGGTGACATCGATCGGATGTTCGATTGCTACGCCGAGTTGCTGCCTGAGGCCCAGGAGTGGCTGGCACAGCGCTACCCGAAGGAGGCCGGAGACTCCGACCTCGTGTACCGCCGAGCGATCAGGGCCAAGGCCCTCGACGCGGTGCGTGGTCTGCTGCCCGCAGCAGCGCTGTCGAACGTTGGCATCTACGGCACCGGGCAGAGCTACGAACTGCTGCTGCTGCGCCTCCGGGCCCACCCGCTGCCCGAGGCCCGTGCCTACGCCGACCTCATGCTCGAAGAGCTACGCAAGGTCATCCCCTCGTTCCTCCGCCGCGTCGACATCGCTGATCGGGGAGGGGAGTGGTCGCAGTACTTCACCGAGACTCGACACGCCACGGCCGCGGTGCTCGAGCGCCTCTGGCCCGATGCGAGCACGTTCGACGAGGGTTTCGACGCCGAGGACCTCCCTGAGGTGACCTTGCTCGACTTCGATCCCGAGGGTGAGGACAAGATCCTGGCCGAGGTGGTGTTCTCCCAGAGTCGCCTCAGCGAGGCCGAGGCGCTGCGTCGGGTG
>CAINFA010000006.1 GCA_903847955.1 uncultured Actinomycetes bacterium | reverse complement strand
CTGGGGCATCACCCTCTACGGCGCACCAGCGGTCTGGCGCAGCGCCCTTGGCATCGACGCGCACGGCAACTTGATCTACGCCGCTGCTCCGAACCAAACCGGCGCCTCGATGGCAGCGATCATGGCCCACGTGGGTGCGGTGCGGGCCATGCAGCTCGACATCAACCCTGAGTGGCCCATCTTCGTCACCTACGGCGGACCAGGTGCCGCCTCGCCCTCGCTGGACGTGGCCAACCCCAACCAGTACTCCGGGCGCTTCCTCTACAACTCCACCAAGGACTTCTTCGCCCTCTACGAACGAGTCCCGGGACGGACCCAGATCCCTTGGTGAGCTGAGCCTCAGCAGCCCCCCGGTGGTCCTGGGGTCCCTGGACCAATGGCTGGCTGGTCGATGGTGCCCACGTTGACCGGTCGTGGGTTGGGACCGAGGTGCACGACGTACCACGCCCCCCGCCACGAGATCAGCGAGGCAATGGCGAAGCTCTTGGTCACTGAGCCTTGGCGGTAGACGAAGCGGACCCCGGGCAGGTGCCAGTAGCCAATCCTGTTCTCGCACTCCCCTGGGTAGATCCAGCGGGCTGCTCCTTGGGGTCCGTGGACCGCCACCATGTGCACCACGGCCTTGCCGCTGAGTGCTTGGTGGTAGACGGCCAGGTCGAGGCCGTAGAAGGCAAGCAACCGATCCCGGTAGTCCAGAGCTGGGTCAGGGAGCTCGCCCGTCTTCATGGCCACGTAAGCCGTCTCGGGGAAGAAGTAGCCAGACGAGCCGGTGGTGGCGTTGTGAAGCATGGCTCCGAACAGCGGCGCCAGCCGGACCGCCAACCCGGCGTCGGTCGACGGAGGTTCCACCATGGTCTGGGGCAAGGTCCCTGGGTCCACCGCCGGCACCACCTTGGTCACCACGTGGGTTGGCGTCGTTGGCGGTCGCGTGACCTCACGATGACCACTCGGTGCGTTCGTGGTGGCAGGCGCCGAAGGGCGCTCGACCAACACCACGACGCCAATGCCGAGCGCAGCCACCACCACCATGACCGCCGAGGCGAGGAGCACCCGGTGGCCCCCTTGCCGCTTGCCGTGCGCTGGCGGGCGGCGAGGTGTCATCGACCCAGGTCTCTCGTCATGGCCGCTCCAGCCGTGATCGCTAGCGGGTGGCGATGGGCCAGAGGAGCTCGTCGTCCTCGAGCCCCGGCTTGCCCTTGCCCTTGAGCCACTCGGAGAAGTCAACGGCCCAGTCGCGGTGCCAACCGGCTTGCCCCAGGTGGAGCTCGTCGAGGTCCATCTCGGCCAGCTTGGGGAACTTCTCGGCCATCTTGAGCACCACCTCGACCGAGGCGGCAGCATCCACCGAGGCCTCGTGGGCACCATCCAAGGTAACGCCGTAGACCTCGCACATCACGTCCAGCTTTCGCTTGCCCTTACGCCACTTGTCGAAGTGCCGGTCGAGGACCAGCGCATCGAGCACGGGAGCACTGAAGCCCGCTTCGACGAGGCCAATGCCGAGCTCTCGCTCGGCGGCGGCGTTGACCATGGTGAGGTCGTAGGCCAGGTTGCAACCCACCACCGCCACGTGTGCCTTGGAGGCCTCGACCAAGCGCGCCACCACCTCGCCAATGGCATCGTCCAATGCCATGCCTTCGGCCGCCGCTCGTTCGTCCGTGATGCCGTGCACGGCCATGGCGCCCTCAGGGATGAGGCGACCAGGGTTCACGATGGTGGTGGTGCCCCCTCGACGTTGTCCGCCGTCGTAGGGGACGAAGGCGAAGGACACCGGCACGTCGTCGTAGCGATCCACGCCAGTGGTCTCGAGGTCGAAGCCGAGCAGGGGTCCAGTGGTCCAAGGTGCGTGCACCTGACCATGGTGACATGGGGTCACGACAGGGCCGTGGACCATGACCCTCCCCCACGGCCAGGCAGCTGCTGCACGCTGTGGCGCAGTGCGCTGCACCGGCCTACCGTTGTCCCATGGACCACTTCGCTGCCATCGCCACCCAGCGCCGGGAGCTGGCTGATTTCTTCGAGGGCCTCGACGACGAGCAGCTGCAGAAGCGCAGCCTGTGTTCAGCCTGGAGCGTTCGCGACATCTTGGCCCACCTGGTGATGCCGCTCACCACCTCGATCCCGACGGTGGTGCTCGAGATGGTCAAGGCCAAGGGCAAGTTCGACCGGGCCAGCGTGGCCATGACAGCCCGAAAGGCGTCGCTCTCGACGGCTGCGTTGATCGAACTGCTGCGCGCAAACGCCGAGTCGCACTTCACCCCACCGGGACATGACTCGCTCGCTCCCCTGACCGACACCTACGCCCACGGCCAAGATGCCGCCCGACCCCTCGGCCTGGTCGGTCTAGGCACGACCGAGAACTGGGAGTACGTGCTGCGGTTCTTGGCCTCGGACAAGGGCCTGAAGGGCTTCGTCACCCGTCCACTGCCCAACGTGAAGATGGTGGCCATGGACATGGACTTCACCGCCGGACGGGGCACCGAGCTCTCGGGTCCAGGTATCGCGTTGGCCATGACCATGCTGGGCCGCACCGCCTACCTCAAGGACCTCTCTGGTCCTGGGCAGCCCATCATGGAGCGCTGGGTCGACTTGGGCTAAGCCGAGGGAGGGCTCCCTCGGCTCGGAGATCGAGCCGGTCCTTTGCCCTCTTGGAGGTGGCGCCCGGATTCGAACCGGGGTACGCGGCTTTGCAGGCCGCTGCCTAACCACTCGGCCACGCCACCGAAGAGGTGCCATGCTACCCGAGGTAGCGCTCCCTGCGGCGATCGTCACCTCCCCACTCAGCGCTTGGTACGTTGCCCTGATGGGGACCTCACTTCGGGCCACGCGAGCAGCACTGCTGGAGGACGCCTCGCTCAAGGGCGATGCCTTCTGCACCACCTTCTCGAACGCGGCGGATGCCTGGCTGGCAGAGCTGGCGTCGGCTGCCACCTCGGGCGACACCCGGCACCTGGCCCTCGTGGCGGTTGGTGGCTACGGACGTGCCTCGCTCTGCCCCTACTCCGACCTCGACCTGGTGCTGATCCACGACGGCCGAGGAGACGTCACCTCGGTGGCGGACAAGATCTGGTACCCGGTGTGGGACGAGGGCGTCAGCCTCGACCACTCGGTGCGCTCCCCCAAGGAGGTGCTCCAGCTGGCAGGCCAAGACCTCCGGGTGGCCCTCGGGCTGCTCGATGGTCGCCTGATCTGGGGTGACCCCAAGGTGGCTGGTTCGGTCCTCGACGACATCGGCAGCCTGTGGCGGTCCAAGCTCGGCGCCTACTGGCTCAACACCTTGGCCGCCCAGATGGCCGAGCGCCACGACGTCCAGGGCGACGTGGCCTTCCTGCTCGAGCCCAACCTGAAGGAGGGCCACGGCGGCCTCCGAGACGTCAACGTGCTCCGGGCCATCTCCCAGTGCGCGCCGGGGCTCCAGGAGTTCGTCGACATCGAGGCCCTCGTGCCCCCCACCACCTTGCTGACCTCGGTGCGGGTGGAGCTCCACCGCCAGGCCAAGCGAGAGCAGGACAAGCTGCTGCTCCAAGAGCAGGACCACGTGGCCGAGGCCTTGGGCTACCCCGACGCCGACGAGCTCATGCGGGCCGTCTCTGAGGCTGGTCGGACCATCGCCCGGCTGTCGGACGACACCTGGCGCCGACGGCGACTGTGGCAGCCCGAGGACCAGCAGCGGGGGCTGTTCAAGCGGCGCACGAAGACCATGGAACCGGAGGTCGAGGCCCCCGTGATGGCCGAGACCGGCATCGTGGTCCTGCACGGCGAGGTGGCCCTGACCTCTGACGCCGAGGTCCGCACCGACCCCACCTTGGCCTTCCGACTGGCTGCGGTGGCGGCCGAGCGAGACCTCCCCATCGCCTTGGGTTCGGTGCACCGCTTGGCCGACCAGATGGGCGAGGTCCCCACCCCTTGGCCCCCAACCCTCTTGGCCAGCTTCGTGCGGGTGCTCCAAGCAGGACCCGCTGCCACGGTGGCCCTTGAGTCCCTCG
>CAINFA010000005.1 GCA_903847955.1 uncultured Actinomycetes bacterium | reverse complement strand
GGCGTTCGATCTTGAGCACCTCGAGCACGTGGTCGTCGTAGTCCACGGCGCTGCCGAGCACGAGTCCACTGACCCCGGCATTGGTGGCGTCGGTCACGACGGCCGTACCGCCGCTGAGGTGCCAGGCGATGAAGGCGTCGATCGAGCCACAGCACAGCTCACCTGCAGCCATGCGCTGGCGGTCTGGGTCGACCTCGTCCAAGATCGCCTGCAGTTTGGTGGCGGTCTGGTTGGGCGCGAGACGGAGCCCCTCACCTTGGAGGATGAGGCACTGCAGCACCGTGCGGAGGTCCTGCCAACCGAGCGCAGGTCCGAGCGGTGCACCGCTCGTTCGGTCCCACACCACGGCGGAAGCCCGCTGGCTGGCGATGCCTACGCCGCCAATGGACGCCGGGCCACCAGCGTCGAGGGCGGCCGCTGCGGTCTCGAGCGCGGCGCGGGCGATGGCCACGGCGTCGAGCTCGACGAGCCCCGGTCCAGGTGACTGGGGCACCACGACGCGCTGCATGGTGTCGGTCACGGTGGAGTCAGGCCGCACGATGCTCGAACGAACCGAGGAGGTGCCGACGTCGACGACGAGCAGGGAGCTGGACATCAGCCCGGGAGGGCGAAGCCGAGCTTGCCCGGGTTCATGATGCCAGCAGGGTCGAGCGTCGCCTTGAGCTCAGCCAGCACCCCAGCGGCGGCGCCGAGGGAGGGTGCAACGAAGCGGCTCCGGTTGTAGCCGATGCCGTGGTGGTGGCTGATCGCACAGCCACGCTCGATCAGCACGGCGTTGGCGGCGTCCCACGCAGCGTCGTAGTAGCGCTGCTCCGCAGCCAGGGGGTCCTCGCCCTCGATGGGCTCTGGTCGGCCGACGAAGGTGAAGTAGAGGCACGCGCCGTCGGGGTAGGCGTGGGACTCGTGCACCGAGGCCACCATCGTGCCGGGCACCCCCCGGAGCGCTTCGAGTACAGCCGTGCAGCTCTGGTCGAGGTCGCGCCACCGACCAGCGATCTCAATGGTGTCCACCACGATGTGGTTGCGCCACAGAGGTGCCAGCTGGTCCACGTTGTTGCGGTGCTCGAGCCAGTGGGCGACGTGGCGGTCCTCGAGAGCGGTCGCCTGGGCGATCTCCTCGTCCACGATGGCCATGGTGGCATCGAGGAGGAGGGGGTCGGCTTCATCGAGCACGATCAGGACGTTGGCGTCAACCTCAAAGGTCCGCTTGGACTCGATCTCGTCGTAGAGGCGGACGACTGCCGGGGTGGCACCACGTCGCAGGATTCGGCGAATCGCCTCCAGGCCTTCGCCGAAGGTGGCGAACGACGCTGCCCGCCGCGCCTCGGCCGCAGGCTTGGGGTGGATGCGCAAGGTGGCTGAGGTGATGACCCCGAGGGTGCCCTCGGAGCCGACGAAGAACTGGGTCAGGTTAGGGCCCACCGCCTGGCGAGGTGCACCACCTTCGGTGGTGATGATCCGACCATCCGCCAGGGCAACGGTGAGGCCGACCACCATGTCCTCGATCTTGCCGTAGCGGGTCGAGTACTGCCCGGCTCCGCGGCAGGCCAGCCAGCCACCAACGGTGGCGAGCGCGAAGGACTGAGGGAAGTGCCCGACGGTGTAGCCCTCGCCAATACTCCCAAGGTGGGCTTCGAGGTCGGGGCCGAAGACCCCCGCCTCAACGGTCACGAGGAGCGACTCCTCGTCGACCTCGAGGATCTGGTTCAAGCCACAGAGGTCGAGCGACACGCCACCGAGGAGCGGGATGGTGCCACCGCACACCCCACTTCGGCCAGCCGAGGGGGTGACGGACACCGAAGCGCTCGTGCACGCAGCGAGCACGGCGGCAACCTCATCGGCGTTGCGTGGGCTGACGACGAGGCCTGGCAGAGCGGGCACCTCACCAGCGGCAGCCCAACCGATGGCGATAGGCCACCAGTCTCGGGCGTGCTCGGCCAGGTCCCCGGCATCAGTTGAGGTCGGGCAGATGGCGTCGAGGGCACGGCGCAGCCCGGGCGTGACCTCGCAGCGTCGGCCACCGAAGCGCTCGGTCAGCACCTCAGGTGCGATGTCGAAGGGCGTGGGCGGGGTCGGCTGGGTCATCTCAGGCCTCCTTGGTGGTGGGCAGTCCCGCAGCGGTCAGCTCCTCGTGCAGCAAGGCGACGAAGTTCGCCACCTCAGCAGCCTGGCGATCAGCGTCCCAGCCCAACAGTGGGCCGATCAGCTTGGCCGTCTTTGGTGCAGCGTCGATGGTGCCGTAGGCGTCTTGGATGCCGGCCCGCATCCGGCGGAGGAGGACGTCGTCGAGGTTTTGGGCCATCTCATGGGTGACGGCGTAGATCGCTTCGGCCCGGAGGTAGGGGAGCGACTCGATGAGGGGCTTCCTCATCTTGTGGTCGGCATCCTCGAACACTTCGCTGGCGTCGAGGCCGTAGCGCTGGGCGAGGTGGGTGGCCGTGGCCCGATCCACACCAGCGATGGCGGCCAGGCCTTGCTTGGAGGAGGGCGCGCCGTGCAAGGGGAGCTTCTTGGTCGGGCAGTTGAGCTTTCGGCCCAAGTGGCCCACCACGACGTCGACGGCATCTTCGGCCATCTTCCGGTAGGTGGTCCACTTGCCACCCGTAACGGTCACGACGCCGCTCGTGGTGGTCGCCACCTTGTGACGGCGGGAGAGATCGGCGGTTCGCTCCGAGACGTGGCGATCGCCTTCGGGCTGCAGGAGCGGCCGCAAGCCAGCCCAGACCCCGGTGACGTCGGCCGTGGTGAGGTTCGAGGTAGTGACGGCGTTCACCGCCGAGAGGAGGTAGTCGACGTCCTCTGGCGTACAACGAGGCGTGTCGAGGTCGCCCTCGTAGCTGGTGTCGGTGGTGCCGAGGTAGACGAAGTTGGCCTCGGGCCAGGGCACGACGAAGATCGAACGCTTGTCCTTGATGACGGGGATCACCGAGGCGATGTCGCACGGGAGTCGGTCGTAGGGGACCGAGATGTGCACGCCCTTGGCTGGCTTGATCGACGGCCGATCTTGGTTGGCCTCGAGGCCTCGGACCTCATCGGCCCAGACTCCGGCTGCGTTCACGACCACCTTGGCCCGAACGTCGATCGGGGCGGCATCGTGATCGTTGGGTCCACATGGCTGGACGGTCGCCCCGGTGACCTTGCCGTTGGTGGTGAGAAAACTCGAGGCCTTGACGTAGTTGGCCACCACCCCGCCTCGATCAGCGGCAGAGCGAGCCAAGGTCAGCGCAATCCGGGCGTCGTCGCCCCGAGCGTCGTAGTAGAGGAACCCCGCGACGAGCCGGTCGGTTCGCAGGGTTGGCAGGTGCGAGTGCGATTCCTCGGCGTTGATCCGCTTGTGGCGGTGGCCAATCCGGATACCCCCGGTGGCGTCGTACATCCACAGCACCGTGGCGTAGCTGCGGGCCACGGTCTTCGACACGATGCCGTCCTTGCCGAACAGCGGGATCAGGAAGGGGAGCGCGGTGACCAGGTGCGGTGCGTTCTCCAAGAGCCGTTGGCGCTCGTAGAGGTTCTCGTAGACCAACCTGAACTCTCGCTGCTGGAGGTACCGGAGCCCGCCGTGGACCAACTTGGAGGACTTCGAAGACGTTCCTGAGGCGAAGTCCTCCTTGTCGATGAGGGCCACCGAGAGTCCCCGAGCCGCAGCATCGAGGGCGATGCCGCCACCGGTCATACCCGCTCCGACCACCAGCACGTCGAACTCTTCGGCGGCGAGCCGCTGCAGTGCCGATGCTCGATCCAGTGCGCTCATGGGTGCGATGCCTCCTCGGGAACTCGATCAGCCTGCCACAGGGGCTCTCCCTGCCTCGACTCGGGGTAGCGGGCGGAGTGCACGAAGATGTCTGCGTCGCCAGTAGTTTTGAGTCCGAACTACTTCGAGGAGCCACCATGAGCACTGCACCGACCGCGCAACCAAGCGCAGACCCCAAGCGCTGGATCGCCCTAGCGATCATCGCCACCGCGCAGTTGATGATCGTGCTCGACTCCTCGATCGTCAACATTGCCCTGCCGACCATCGGCGACAAGCTCTCCATCCCCAAGTCGGACCTGCAGTGGGTCACCACGGCCTACACCATGACCTTCGGTGGATTCCTCTTGCTCGGCGGCCGCCTCGCAGACTTCCTCGGTCGCAAGCGGATGTTCATCATCGGCCTCGCCGGCTTCGCGTTGAGTTCAGCGCTCGGTGGCTTCGCCGTCAATGAAGCCATGCTCATCGCCAGCCGAGCGCTGCAAGGTACCTTCGCCGCCGTCATGGCTCCTGCGGCCCTGTCGATCATCTCCGTCACCTTCACCGAGCCCCACGAGCGGGCCAAGGCCTTCGGCGTCTACGGCGGCATCACAGGAGCCGGGGCAGCCATTGGCCTCATCGCCGGCGGCGTGCTCACCCAGTACACCTCGTGGCGGTGGTGCCTCCTCGTCAACGTGCCGATCGCCATTGCGGCGATGACCGGCGCTGTGCTCGTCGTGGTCGCCACCAAGTCCCAGCATCGGACCAGCTACGACGCTGCTGGAGCGGTCTTCGTGACCATCGGCATCGCGCTGATCGCCCTGGGATCGAACCTGGCCTCAACCCACGCCTGGGGGTCAGTGCAGGTGCTCCTTCCCCTGCTCGTCGGTGCCGGGCTCGTGGCGGTCTTCATCGCCTGGGAGGGCAAGGTTGCCTCCTCGCCGTTGCTGCCACTGCGGATCTTGGTTGACCGCAACCGCGGCGGCAGCTACTTGGCCGCCTTCCTCGTTGGTACGGGGCTCTTCGCCATGTTCTTCTTCTTGACCCAGTACTTCCAGTACGTCTTGGGCTACACCCCGTTGCGTGCCGGCTTCGCGTTCTTGCCGTTCTCGGTGGTGCTGATCCTGTGCGCGGGGATGTCCTCCAAGCTCCTGCCGAAGTTCGGTCCTCGCCCCCTGATGGCAGGCGGCTTCCTCTCGGCCTCGATCGGCCTCGCGCTCCTCACCAAGATCACGGTGGGCTCTGGCTACCTCGAGCACGTCCTGCCGAGCTGCATCTTGATTGCTGGCGGCATGGGCCTGGCCTTCGTGGCGATGTCCTCTACCGCGCTCCTCGGGGTGCAGCCCAACGACGCCGGCGTTGCCAGCGCAACCCTCAATGCCTCCCAGCAGATCGGCGGGACCTTGGGCGTGGCAGTGCTCTCCACCTTCGCCGTCAACGCGCTGAACTCGTTCATCGGGAGCCACCCGACCAGCTCGATGCCCGAGCTCGAGATGGTCAAGGCCGAAGGCCTCGTCCACGGCTACCACATCGCCTTCGGGGTCGGCGCCGCCCTCGTGTTCGCTGCGTCGGCAATCTCGTTCCTCTTGGTCCGCGCCGCAGCCAGCGACGTGTCCCACGCGGAGGAGCCCATGGTGGTTGGCGCCTAGGGGGCGTCTAGCAGAGATTTTGGGGGACCCTTTACAAGGGGCGCTCGCTTTGCAAGAATGGACCTTCCGCAGAAGCAGCCTTGGTGCCGTCGTGTGCCCTCGATGCAGCGGATTTCGTCCCCTACCAGTCCCGAAAGTGCACGTGATGAACGTCAGTTGGCGCAAGCGAGCGGCCTGTGATGGCCTGAACCCCGAGATCTTCTACCCGGCCTCTGAAGATGAGTCCGCGGCAGCAGAGGCGAAGGCGGTTTGCTCTACCTGCCCCGTGCGCCAGCCCTGCCTCGAGCACGCCTTGGGGAACCGTGAGCGTGAGGGAATCTGGGGCGGCATGACCGAGCGCGAGCGTCGCCGCATCGTGCGGCAGCGTCGCAAGACGGCCTGACCCCAAGAGGTCGATCGGGACGCTCCACTAGCGTGGAGTGATGGACTTCAACCTCTCCCCAGAGCTCGAGCAGTTGCGAGCGAGCGTCCGCAAGCTCGCCCAGGACAAGGTCAAGCCGCGAGCGCGTGAGATCGATCGGACCGGGGAGTACCCCCAGGACCTCTTCGAGGCATTCCGAGACGCCGGTCTGTTGGCGTTGTGCATTCCCGAGGAGTACGGCGGGGCCGGTGCGGGCATCTTGGGCTTAACCATCGCCATCGAAGAGGTAGCGAAGTACTCCAACACCGCAGCGCTGATGCTGCTGCTCACGCGGCTGCCCACTGGGCCCATCATGATCTCGGGAACCGAGGACCAGAAAGGTCGCTACTTGCCTGGCATCGCCGAGGGCGTCCAGCGGTGCGCCTTCGGGCTCTCTGAGCCCGGCGCGGGTTCCGACGTGGTGGGCATGGCGACCAAGGCCACCCCTGACCCCGACCGGACTGGCGGCTGGATCCTCAACGGCACCAAGTGCTGGATCTCTGGGGTGGCGCAGGCAGACTGGTACGTCGTCTTCGCCAAGACCGGAGAGGTCAGCTCCCGCAGCCACGCCTCGATCACCGGGTTCATCGTCGAGCGCAGTTGGCAGGGTGTGTCGGTGCCTCGCACGGACCACAAGATGGGCGTCCGTGGTGTCGACACCGGTGAGCTGCGCCTCGAGGACGTTCGGGTGCCCCCCGAGAACGTGCTCGGCGAGGTCGGTGGGTTCCGCCTCGTCATGGAGGGGCTCAACGCCATGCGTCCCATCGTGGCGGCTCGAGGCCTCGGCTTGGCCGAAGGCGCGCTGATGTACGCCACCGAGTACGTGAAGAACCGACCTGCCTTCGGTCGCACCATCGCCGACTTCCAAGGCATCCAGTGGGAGATCGCCAAGTGCGCCACCGAGATCGAGGCGGCAAGGCTGCTGACCTACCGCGCCGCCTGTCTGGCAGATGAGGGCAAGTTCACCAAGGCCTACGTGCCGCAGTTGTCGATGTGCAAGTACTACGCGTCCGAGATGGCGGTTCGAGCCTCGGGCTTGGCGGTCCAGTTGCTCGGGGCGGCGGGCTACATGGAGGAGCACCCGACGGAGCTGTGGTACCGAGACGCGCGCCAGCTGACCATCGTGGAGGGCACGAGTCAGGTGCAGCTGGGACTGATCGGCCGCGGGGTGCTGAGCGGAGACCTCTGGTGGGACTGAACGACCTCGGTGGTTGGGGAGGGGTCTTCACCCGCCTGACGAGTGGAGGGGACCTGAGCCAAGCGGAGGCCGAGACGGTCTTAGAGGAGGTCTTCTCCGGATCGGCCACGCCAGCCCAGGTGGCCGCGCTCTTGGTCGCACTCAAGATGAAGGGCGAGACCGTCGAGGAGGTCGACGGCATGGTCGCGGCCATGCTGGCCATCGCACCGGTGGTCGCCATCCCTGAGGGCGCGGTGGACATTGTCGGCACGGGAGGCGATCGGTCGGGCTCGGTCAACGTCTCGACCATGGCCTCGCTCGTGGTGGCTGGGGCCGGGGTGCCTGTGGTCAAGCACGGCAACCGGGCGTCATCGTCCCAAGTTGGCGCGGCCGACGTCCTCGAGGGGCTCGGGGTGGCCATCGACCTCGATGCCCAGGGCGTTGAGCACTGCATCGCTGCAGCTGGCATGGGCTTCTGCTTCGCTCCTCGCTTCCACCCAGCCATGGCCCACGTCGGTCCCGTCCGGCGTGAGCTGATGACCCCCACCATCTTCAACGTCTTGGGGCCACTCGCCAACCCGGGTCGCGTTCGCCGCCAACTGGTAGGGGTGGCCGACCCGAAGCGGGCGCGTCTGGTCGCTGAGGTGCTGGCCCGTCAGGGGAGCATCCGATCGAGCATCGTCTTCGCCGACGATGGGCTCGATGAGGTAACGCTGACGGGCTCGACCACGGTCATCGACGTCGAGCGAGAGGGTTCGGCGTGGTCGTTGACCGAGCGCCGCCTCGACCCGAGGGATCACGGGTTCCAGTTGGTCGGTCCCGACGCACTCCGTGGGGGCGACCTGTCGACCAACACCGCTGCGGTCCGAGCGGTGCTCGCCGGCGAACAGGGCCCTCATCGAGACGTGGTCGTGCTGAACGCAGCGATGGCGTTGGTGTGCTCGGGGGTGGTGGCCAGCGTCGATGCCGGGATTGAACGGGCGATCGCCTCGATCGACACCGAGAGCGCCGCTGCTGCCCTTGAACGACTCATCGTGGCATCGAAGGACGCTGCCGGCGGTTGACGACGGCCGAGCGGTTGCGGTGGAGCAGCTCGCTCGCAGACCTCGTGGGCAACGAACGCGTTGGTGCTCAGGGCAAGGCGAAGTGTGGGTTGGAGATCAAGCCCAGGATCGCCCCTTCGGGTGTTCGGACGGTTGCGGTGACGATGCCATCGCCAACGTCTTGGGCCGCGGTGTGCACGACCGCACCTTGGGCCATGGCCTCTGCCACTGCGTCGGCCACGTCACGAACACCCCAGTAGGTCAGGGCGCCCTCGGAGGGATCTGCGTCAGGCAAGAGACCGAGTTCGAAGCCACCGACGTTGAACCCGACGTAGAAGGGCTGATCGAAGTAGGGATCGATGCCGAGCATCGTCGTCCACCATTGCTTCGAGGCATGGAGGTTCGGACTGGGGTAGATGACGGTGCGGAGACCTTCGAACGCGATGGGCATGTGGTGAGTCTGCCTAGCACGACGCCCACCAACAAGTGCGCTGCTCCGCACTGAGCGCGGGTTGGCGAGGCCGCAGCAACGCCTCGTCCCGCCCCATTGGGCGACGGGGTCGTAGAGTTGAGTTCGAGTCGGTGCAGGTTGCAGCGCCTCTGTGAGCGAGGACCGCTGTGGACGAATCGACTGCGGAGCACCCGACAACCTTCGCCGATCTCGGGCTGCGCTCTGAGTTGGTCGACGCCTTGGCGTCGCTGGGCTACGAGGAGCCGACGCCCATCCAGGCCGCCGCGATCCCGGTGCTGATCGCAGGATCGGACCTCCTTGGTCAGGCCGCCACCGGTACGGGGAAGACGGCAGCCTTCGCCCTCCCCATCCTCCAACGGCTCGAAGCCGGGGCTCGAGGACCTGAGCCCATCGCGTTGATCCTCGTGCCCACCCGCGAGCTGGCGATGCAGGTCTCCGAGGCCCTCCACCGCTACGGCCGGGGCCTTGGCGTGCGCGTGGTGCCCGTCTACGGCGGCCAGCCCATCTCCCGCCAGCTCCGCTCGCTTGAGGCAGGTGCGGACGTCATCGTGGCCACGCCAGGGCGGGCGATCGATCACCTCAAGCGTCGCACGCTTCGCCTCGACGGGCTCGAGGTGGTGGTCTTAGATGAGGCCGACGAGATGCTCGACATGGGCTTCGCCGAGGACCTCGAGGCCATCTTCGCTGAGACGCCCGCCTCCCGGCAGACCGTGCTGTTCTCCGCCACGCTGCCCAAGCGCATCGACGCCATTGCTCGCCAGCACCTGCGGGACCCTGAGCGGATTCGCATCGTGGCCGAAGTCCAGTCCGATGAGGCCAACCAGCGGGTGCGGCACTCGGCGTACCTCGTCCAGCGTTCCCACAAGGCCGCTGCCCTCGGTCGGATCCTCGACGTGGAGTCGCCCGCTGCCGCCCTCGTCTTCTGCCGGACGCGCGAGGCGGTGGACAGCCTGACGGAGACCATGAACGGCCGTGGCTACCGCTCCGAAGCCCTCCACGGCGGGATGACCCAGGACCAACGTGACCGGGTGATGGGCCGGTTGCGGGCCGGCACCGCGGACCTCCTCGTCGCCACCGACGTGGCGGCGCGTGGCCTCGACATCGACCACCTCACCCACGTCATCAACTACGACGTTCCCTCCTCGGTCGATACCTACGTCCACCGCATGGGTCGAGTGGGACGAGCGGGCCGTGATGGGGTGGCCATCACCTTGGCTGAGCCCCGCGAGCACCGCATGCTCAAGACCATCGAGCACGTCACCAAGCAGAAGATCTCGATGGAGAAGATCCCCACCGTCGCAGATCTCCGGGCACGACGGCTCGACCTCACCCGGGCTGCGCTCCGGGAGAGCATCTTGGGCGAGGACCTCGATGGCTACCGCGTGGTGGTGGAGTCCTTGGCTGAGGAGTTCGACCTCATGGAGATCGCCCTCGCGGCGGTTCGCCAAGCCCACTCGGCCCTCGGCGGCACCGAAGACTCCGAGGACATCCCCGAGGCGACGATCTCGGCACCCGCTCGCGATGCCGGCCGCAACGTCGGCCGTGATTCGGGGCGTGACGGGGATCGTGACCCTCGGCCCGGGCGGGCCAAGCGCGCCACCACGACCAGCTCTGCTGGCAGCGCTCGGCTGTTCGTCAACCTCGGACGTGAGGCTGGCCTGCGGCCCCAGGACCTCGTTGGGGCCATCACGGGTGAGACCAGCTTGAGCGGCAAGGACATCGGCTCGATCGAGATCTCCGGTCGCTTCTCGCTCGTCGATGTGCCCGAAGGTGCGGCCGACGAGGTCATCTCCGCACTGCGGAACACGAAGATCCGCGGGCGACGGGCCACGGTGCGTCGAGAGCGCTTCTGAGGAGCATCACGACGCGCTGGTTCACAGGGCGACGGGGTGCAGTTCTCCGGTGTGGACGTCGAAGATGAACGTGCCGATCTCGAGGCTGTCGGGCAAGAGCGCGCACCCACGCAGCGTGGCAACGTCAGCGGCCATGGTCGCAGCCGAGTCCGTGGAGGCCAAGAAATCCCAAGCACCGACCTCGTGGCCGGTGGCGGCGGAGACCTTGGCGCGCACCTCCTCCTCGCCGCGGCCGACCATGGCGCACTCTGTGTGGTGGACGATGCACAGCCGTTCAACCTTGAGCAGGTTCACCGCCAAGATGATCGATCGCAGGGCGTCCTCGCTGACCCGAGCCCCGGCGTTGCGGATGATCTTCGCGTCCCCTGGCTCGAGGCCAGCGATGGCCAAGGGGTCGATGCGGCTGTCGATGCAGGTCAAGATGGCCAGACCCTTGGCGGCCTCACCGGCCATGCCAGAGTCGGTGAAGCGGGCCGCGTAGGCAGCATTGGCCGCCAGCAGGTCATCGAACATGCATGGGGTTCTAGCACTCGCCCGATGTCTGGTGCGTTCCATTGGCAACAACTGCGGCACCGGTAGCGGGTCGAAAGCGCCAACCACGTGCCGCCAGGCTGGCGGGGAGGCTCACCTCGGGTTCGCAGACCGCCACCACTGCACCGCCGAAGCCCCCACCGCACAGCCGAGCACCGGCGATGCCCGGCGTCGCCTCGAGGGCAGCGACCAGCGCGTCGATGCCTGGCGTCGTGACCTCGAAGTCGTCGCGCAAGCTGGCGTGGCCTTCAGACAGCACTGCGCCGAAACTCGCCAGATCGCCAGTCCGTGCCGCGGCGACGGCCGCGTCGACCCGAGCGCACTCGGTCCGGACGTGGCGGGCCCGCCGACGAACCACGGGGTCGCCGATGGCCTCGATCGAGGCCAGTTCGGCCAAGGGGAGGGGGCCGAGGAGGGCTGCTGCAGCAGCGCACTCTGCTCGACGTTGGCCGTATTCGCTGGTGACGAGTTGGCGGCGTTCCCCCGAGTCGACCACGAGGAGTCCGATGCTCTGCGGCAGCTCGACAGAGGTCATCTCGCCGGCGCCGAAATCGATGCGCAGTGCGTGCCCTGTGGTGGCGGCCAACGAGGCCAACTGATCCAAGAGGCCAACGTCGCTCCCGCCTTCGGCTTCGGCCTGCTGGCACAACGTGGCGAGATCGAAGGGGTTCCCTTCGGCCCCGAGCGCCAAGGCCACCGCGACGCAGTAGGCCGCGCTCGAGGAGAGCCCGGCGCCCACCGGCACCGACGAGGTCACCTCGAGCGTGCCGCCGGGGGCCGAGAGCCGCTGGGCGAGCCACCTCGCCGCTGCTTGCCACAGTGGCTCCTCTGAGCGGCGGTCAGCGTGGAGTGCGAGGTCTGCACAAAACGAGGACCCTGCCACCGTCGAGGTGATGCGGAGCACCCCCGTTGGATGGGGAGTGAAGGTGGCGGTGACCGCTCGGTCGAGGGCAACGGGGAGAGCGAGACCGCCGCAGTAGTCGGTGTGGTCCCCGATCAGGTTGACCCGACCCGGGGCCCTCGCCGTGGTGCTCACGGCTGACGGGGGCGAACCACCACCGACGCATCTCCCGCACGCAGGCCGCTGATGATGGAGGCGTAGGCGCCAGCAGCGTCGTAGCCCATGGCGTCGGTGTCGGTGATCACGTTCCCCCGAGGTCGGTCGCAGCCGTAGAGCCCGAAACGAGGCTCGTAGCTGCCCCACTCGTAGTTGTCGACGAGCGTCCAGTGGTAGTACGCCTCGAGCTTGACCCCCTGGGCGATGGCCTCAACCACCGCACCGAGGTTCTCTGCCAGGTACCGGGGGCGGGTCCAGCCATCGGCCCGGGGAAAGCTCTTGGCGTGCCGCAATCGGTTGCACAACCCGTTCTCGACCACCCAGACGGGGAGGTCGAGGTCCTTGGCTTCGAGGCAGTAGGTGAGGAACTGACCCGGGTCTGGTCGGTCATCCCACAGCAACCGGGTGGGGAGCAGGTTGCGTCCACCGGCGGTGGGGGTGAAGGGCACGATGAGGTGCTCTGCGGCCACTGGCGCGTAGTAGTCGAGCTGGGCCACGTCGAGGTAGCGGTCGTGGGCCCCGGCGTAGATCGCGGCCGTCGCTGTCGGCAGGGCGCCTGCGAGGGGGATCTTGGCCGATGCCCACTGGCGCAGCCCGTCCTCCACCATGGGGTAGATCGGACCAGGGCCCTTGCCGACCATGCGGTAGTGCTGCACTCGGCGGGCGCTGAGCCAGCTGGTGAGCTCCTCTCTAGCGACGCCGTGGGCCCGGGCCACCAACAGGTCGAGTGGTAGGCGGTCGAGCTCGTAGATCGACAGCGAGTAGTTGTTGGTCGCCACCGTGGCGTCGGCCTGGTGGGCATGGATGGCCTCGTAGGCGAGCACGTGGGCGGCGAGGAGGTGGTCCAAGGTCGACATCGTGGCCGAGAGATCGAGGCGACGGCCCGGGGGAAACACGCCGGTCAGGTAGGAGTTGACGGCGAAGATGTTGCACTCGTTGGTGGTGATCCACCGCTGGCACAGGTCCCCGAAGCGATCGATCGCCAGCTCCACCCACTCGAGGAACAGCGTCGGGCTCTCGGCATCGAGCCAGAGATCGACCGGCAGCCAGCCTGGATGGGTGAAGTGGTGGAGGGTGACGAGCGGGGTCATGGACCGAGCGCTGATGGCTTGGAGGATGGCCCGGTAGCGCTCGACGGCCTCCTCGTCGACGACGCCCTTGGCTGGAACCACGCGGGCCCACTCGATCGACAGCCGGAAGCTGTCGAGCCCGATGGCTGCCGCCCGGTCGAGGTGCGCCTCGTAGTCCTCCCAGAACCCCACCGCACTCCCGCTGGGCTCGACCCGTCCCGCGTGCTCCCAGGGCGCCCAGTTGTTGGTCGGCTCACCGGGGCCGTTGTAGCCACCCTCAATCTGGAACCCTGCGGTTGCCACGCCGAAGACGAACGAGGGAGGGAGCAGTGCAGGGGGAGTCGGTTCAGCCACGACCCGATGATGGCACAGCCCTCTCCAACGACGCCGGCCTGCGCTGGCTCGGGCTGGCATAGTGGCACGGTCGAAGGAGGCACCATGGCAGGTCCGTTGAGCGGGATCAAGATCGTTGAGCTGGCGGGGATCGGGCCGAGCCCCTACGCCTGCATGCTGCTGGCTGATGCTGGCGCCCAGATCATCCGGCTCGACCGGCCTGGTCACGGCGCCCAACCCACCGACCCGTGGTACGACCTCATGGTTCGGTCACGTCCCTCGGTTGGGGTCGACCTCAAGCACCCCGAGGGCAAGGCGCTCGCCCTTGAGCTCATCGCCTCGGCCGATGCGGTCATCGAGGGGTACCGACCCGGGGTTGCTGAGCGGCTGGGACTTGGTCCCGAGGACGCCATGGCGGTCAACGAGGCCTTGGTCTACGGCCGCATGACCGGCTGGGGCCAAGATGGCCCCCTCGGACCTCGTGCCGGCCACGACATCAACTACATCGCCATCTCTGGCGCCTTGTGGCCCATTGGGCGCGCAGGTGAGCGTCCGGTGCCACCGCTCAACTTGGTGGGTGACTTCGGTGGAGGCGGCATGCTGCTGGCCTTTGGGATGTGCGCCGCCTTGCTCGAGGCCAAGGTCTCGGGCAAGGGCCAGGTGGTCGACGCCGCCATGGTCGATGGAGCTGCCTCGCTGATGACGATGACCTTCGGCTTTGCGAGCGCTGGGATGTGGAAGCCAGAGCGAGGGACCAACATCCTCGACACCGGGGCGCACTTCTACGAGGTGTACGAGACGAGCGATGCCAAGTACATGGCCGTTGGTGCCATCGAACGCAAGTTCTACGCCGAGCTGCTCGACGGTCTCGGTCTCGACCCCGCCGAGCTGCCCGACCAGATGGATCAAGGGCACTGGGGCGAGATGAAGGAGCGGTTCGCCGCCATCTTCGCCACCAAGACCCGTGACGAGTGGACCACGATCTTCGAGGACCGTGACGCCTGCACCACGCCGGTGCTCGCGCCCCATGAGGCCCACCTCCACCGGCACAACGCTGCACGGGGAACCTTCGTCGAGGTGGGCGAGGTCATCCAGCCCGGTCCCGCACCGCGCTTCTCTAAGACGCCGTCAGCGGTGACGAGCCAAGCGGCCCCCCCTGGGGCCCATACCGATGCTGGGCTGGGTGCCTGGGGGCTCGATGCCGCTCGCATCGCGCAGCTTCGAGCCGCCGGGGCGATCGGCTAACTACTGCTGCGATGAGCCTCGCTCGATGATCCCCTGGCGGCGCTCGGCGAAGGCCGCCTCGTCGAAGGCGGCCGCCATCCATGCCCGCGACCGCCGCGCCTCGGTGCGGTAGTCCTCAGCAGTTGAAGGCGTGCCGAGGTCGTCGTAGAAGCTGCGCAACTCGGCAATGGCTGAAGGATCGGTCTCAGCAATCTGGCCAGCCACCTCGAGGCACCGCTCCATCAGGATGCCGTGGGGCACCACCTCGTTGAGGAGTCCCCACTCGGCGGCAGTTCCGGCGTCAACGAAGGCCCCGGTGAGGCTCATCTGGCGGGCTCGGTTGATCCCAATCAGCTGGGGGAGTCGAATGGTCATGCCCCCCGCCGGCATCACGCCCACGCGGGCATGGGTGTCGGCGAAGCTGGCCCGATGTGAGCCGATGAGGAAGTCACACCCAAGGGCGAGCTCGAGCCCACCGGTGACGGCGGCGCCGTTGATGGCACCGATCATGGGGGTGGAGCGCACGACCTCGAGCCCTCGGAGGGTGATCTTGGCGCTGGGGGAGGGCGCGCCGATGCCGTGGTAGGTGTTCGCCAGGTCCTTGAGGTCCAGCCCGGCGCAGAAGGCGGGGTCGGCCCCGGTCACGATGATGCAGCGAATGGTGTGGTCCTGGTCGAAGTCAACCACCGCCTCCTCGAAGCGGACGAGCATGGCTGAGGTCAGGGCGTTGCGGGCCTCGGGTCGGTTCAAGGTGAGGATCCCGATGGGGCCTCGACGTTCAGTCTCGATGTCCATCACGGTCCTCCAAGGGTGGTCGGGGTTCGGGCTGGTGCGATGCTCCTGCTCCGTGGCGCTCGAGCCGATTCAGACTCTCGGGATCAGTTCCGCAGCAGTCAAGCACGACCTGGGCGCCTGCACGGAGCAGCTGCGCCGCCTCGGTCTTGGGTCCGGGCAACTCGGGGCAGAGAACGAGCACCCTCTCGGCGCCGGCCGCACGGAGCAGCTGGGCTCGACCGAGCGTCTCGAGCACCACCGTGCTCGAGCTCAAGGCTGGACGGGTGACCGTGCGACTGCCCACGATGAGGACGTGCCACCGCGACGAGGTTTGGTCGACGGCGACGAGGTCCACCGTCAGCGGCAGGCCCCTCGGGCGAACGGCCTCAGCTTCGATGGTGAAGCCCCGGGAGGTCAAGAGGTCTTTGGCCTCCTCCTTGAAGGTCTTGGTGGCCACCGCTTCCTCGATGGGGACGACGCCAGCCACGCGGGAGCGGGCCAGGTCGACGTAGGCGGGGTCGAGGTCGTAGCCCACTGCTCGTCGACCCGCCTGGGCGGCAGCCACGAGGGTGGTCCCAGAGCCCATGAACGGATCGAGCACGAGGTCGCCGTGGTAGCTCAGCAGCTCGATGAGCCGTCGGGGGAGCTCCACGGGGAACGGTGCAGGGTGCCCCACTCGGGTGGCGGACTCGGCATCGATGGTCCAGACGTCCAAGGTGGCGGCCATGAACTCATCGGCGCTGATGGTGCTCTGTGCCGGCAGGCCACGGCGGGCGCGCTCGGGCGCTGACAGGGCTCGATCGAAGCGACCCTTCGATGCCACGATCACGCGCTCGGTGGTATCGCGCAGCACTGGGTTGGCGGGGCTGCGGAACGACCCCCAAGCGCAGCTCCCCGACGCCCCCTTGGCCTTCTGCCAAACCACCTCGCCCCGCAGCAAGAGGCCGAGGTCGTCTTGGAGGATGGTGGTGAGGTCGGCGGCCAAGTTGCGGAAGGGCTTTCGTCCGAGGTTGGCGACGTTGATCGCCAGCCGACCGCCGGGCTCGAGCTTGTCCACGCACCGTCGGAAGACAGCCTCCAGCAGCTCGAGGTACTCGAGGTAACTGGCCGGCACGCCGCCGTGGCCGAGCTCTGCCTCGTAGGTCTTGCCCGCGAAGTACGGGGGCGAGGTGACCACGAGGGCTACTGAACCATCGGCGAGGTCGTCCATCGCCCGGGCATCACCAAGGCGGCACGGATCGTCGATGGGCAGTGGTTCGAGCACCGTGTCGTCGCTCGAGAGGTGGGGAGCAGTGAAGCGCCCGTAGAAGCCCGAGGCATCGTGGGACTCCCGCCGGGAGACCCCGAAGGCTGACGTCGCTGTGGGTTTCCTCGTCACCTCGACGCCTCCTCGCTCCCGAGGCTACGCGAGCGGGCTCATGGCCGGGGTGACGAGGCAGGAGGCCCGTCAGCGCCGGTCGGAGACCCGAGCCATGTGCCAACCATTGCAGAACGCGCACTGGTAGACGTCGAGGTCGTAGCCGATGTCGACGGACCGATCACTGGCTGCCAGCTGCGCATCTCGCTGCGTGGGGTAGCGGACCTTGGCCTGGCCATCGGATCGCCAGTGTGACGAGTCGATGGAGAGCGGCTTGTGGGCGACCCGTCGGTGTCGTGCCATGGCTCCAGTCTGCCTGACCTCTGGGCGCGCCGCGTCGCTCGCAGTACGATGCCAGCGTGGCTGAACCGCTCTCCGTCCTCGAACCCGTCACAGCCGATCCCGTCCTCGACGAGGGCGACCACGATCGCATGGCCCACATCGTGCTCGAGGGGTTCCACGCCAAAGATGACAACTTCATCTCGGCAGGGCCGAGCGTGGTTGAGGGCATGGTGATGGGAACGCCGGTCAAGGCGCTGTGCGGCAAGGAGTGGGTGCCGGGGAAGAACCCCTCCCGCTACGGGCTGTGTCCAACGTGCAAGGAGATCGCGGAATCGTTGGGCTGGGAGATCCCCTCAGCCTGAGCCGACCAATCGGTCGCTGAAGAAGTCGAGCACCTGCTCGAGCGCTGCCCGGGTGGGGGTTCCGGGGGCATCTTGGAGGTCCTCGGTCAGCACTGAGTGCGCACCTCTCCGGTGGCCCCAAGGGTTGCCCTCTGAGGAGTCGATCTCGACCCCGATGAAGCCGTCACCGAGTTCGGTGCGCAATGTGTCAAACCGAGCGGCGCGCACCGCCGGGTCGCCGGTGAAGCGGAGGCCCAAGACGCAAGTGCCTGCGTTGACCCGCGCTCTGACGCGCTCGAGCTCACTGGCGGAGAGGCCGAGGGCAGCCTGGCGGCGAGCGCCGAAGGGCGCGGGCAGTGAGGGCTGGGAGAGCACCGGTGCGACCACCACGTCGTCGACCATCATCGCGAGGGCGAAGCCCCCGGTGAGGCACATCCCAATCGCCCCAACTCCAGGTCCACCGCACCGCTCGTGCTCGATCCTGGCCAGGCCTCGGAGCCAGGTCGTGATGGGGCTCGAGGCATCGCTGGCGAGGATGCGGAACTCCTTGGACACGCACGCCCCGAGCAGGGACCGCACGGCGTAGGGGGTGCTCGGCGCCTTGCCTGGGGTGCCGAAGAGCACGGGCAGGACGACCGTCAACCCCCGTTGTGCCACCTGGTCGGCGAAGCTCAGCACGAGTGGGGTGATGCCGGGGATCTCCGCCATGACGATGACCGCCGGTCCCGACCCGCGTCGGTACAGCGTCCGAGTCACGCCGTCGATCCTGACCTCGCTCTCTTCGAAGTCGTCCAGGGTGACCATGGCCGAACGCTACCCCGTGGTGTGGGGCTTCGTCGGGGGAGCGAGGTAGCTGTAGGTGCTGGCGGAGGTGGCGACAGAGACCCCGCCTGAGGCGAAGAGGTACACCGCAACCATGCCGGGGGCGTGGGGCGGGACCGTGACCTCGAGGGTCGTGGGCGAGAGGACCTTGAGGTGTCGCGCTCCTGCGGTTCCGAAGGACACCGCCGTCACCAGGGCAGCGTTGAGGGCGCTGATGTGGACCACGCTGCCCCCCGTCGAGGGTCCCGAGGTGGGACTGAGGCTGATGATGTCGGGCACGGTCGAGTTCACGAGCACGCCGGTCGAGGTACCCGTGACCTGAGCCGTACCCACCGCGTGGCACTCGCTCGCCACGAGGCAACTCACCGCTGCTAGGGCTTCGATGGTCGAGCCTGGGGCGAGGGGAGCCGGCTGGGCTACCCACCCTGGGGCTGGGCCAGTGACCACGGTGAGCGGCTTGGTGCCGGCGGTGGCAACCAGGGCACCGACCGACCGGCACACCATGGGGGCTGCGCAACTCACGCTGGTCAGGATCCCGTTGGTCGCCGAGATAGTTCCTGGTGTCCACGTAGTGCCGGACCAGCTCGCTACCAAAGGTCGAGCACCTGGGACCGCGGCGGCGGTGGTCGATCCGACGGCGGTGCACCACGTGGTTGATGGGCAACTCACGCCGGTCAAGAAGCCCGAGGTGAGCCCGGTAGAGCTCGTCGACCACGTGCCGCTCGTGAGCTGCTCGAGGAGCGGCGTCCAGCTCGAGGTGCCGCCGGCGTAGCTGGCACCCACCGCCACGCACTGGCTGGCCGTGGGGCAGCTGACGGCATCGAGGGAGTCCTCGACACCAGGGGCGGGATGGGCCACGAGGGTCGAGCTTGGCCCGGTGGCGGTGAGGGTGAGTTGGTCGATCGTCGAGGTACTCGGGCTCGCGGGGATCCCGGTCGCAGCGTCGCCCACCGCCACGCAGCTGGTGGTGGTCGCGCAGCTCACGCTGTTCAGGTCGTTCTCCCCATGGACCCCGACGCTCACCACCGATGCGGAGAGGCGACCGGCGCGCTCGACGCCGATCAGCGGGGTGGTCCACCCCGGCACGGTCGAGACCTCGCCAACGGCCACGCAGACCCCAGGGAGGCAACTGATGGATCTCCACGACGACGTGGCCGTCCCGCGAGGAAGCCCAGTCGTTGGCACCGTCGTGAGCCCACCGGGAGACCAGGTGGCAAGCGTCGCCACGCCCTTGGCATCTTGACCGGCAATCAGGCATTGCAGCAAGGCCCAGCACGACACCGACGTCGGGGTGAACCCGAGGGTGCTCGCCGACATGCTGGGGCCGGTCGTGGCTGCCGCCGCTCGGGGTCCAACCGTGCCCGCTGAGCACCCGAGGACGAGGCAGGCCACCGCCAGGCTTGCGAGCAAGCTCCGACGCACTAGGGCACCTGGAGTGGGAAGGTCTCGGTGGTGCGGCCGTTCGGCGAAGCGCCATCGAAGTGGACGAGGGCGATCGAGAAGTAGCGGAGGTGGTGGGCACCGGCGACCGGATCCACGAGGGTGACCTTGACCGGATCTTCGGGCGTGTAGTTCCCGCTCTGGCAGCTTGGTGCGCAGGTGTTCTGCTCGTAGTTGGCAGTTCCCGTGGCCGAGGTCGTTCCCCAGTGACTCCAGTGCACCTCGAGCAACTGGGCATCATCATTGGCGCAGTCGAGCACGATGGTGATCGGCTGCACCGTGGGGATGGTCGAGTCGCAGGTGGTGGTGGCGGTCTGGTGCGCGCTGGGCTGCAGGCCGTCGCCGGTCAGCCCAGCGGTGCCTTGGTGGAAGCAGCCGGTCAGACCGATCAGCACACCGCCGAGTGCAGCGAAGCGTGCGGTGGTCCCCATGAACCCATGGTGGCACCTCTGGGGTGCCCGGTGGGGTCGCCGCTGCAGCAAGCCCAAGGACTCAGCCGTTCTTCGGCAGGGCCGAGAAGGGGGTCACCTTGTCGTTGTTGGGCTCCTTAGGCAGACCGAGCACCCGCTCGCCCAAGATGTTGTGCTGGATCTCATCGGTGCCGCCGTAGATCTGGGGGCCCTGGGCGAACAGCCCGAGCGAGATGATCGAGGCAGCGTAGGGGTTCTGGTTGGCCTCGGCGGACTCATCCCGCTCGTCGTGCTTGTAGCGGTAGACGGTGCCAGCTGGACCGAGCAAGGAGAACCCCGTGTCGCGAGCGAGCCGGAGGATGCGGCTCATCGAGAGCTTGGCGATGTTGCCAAGCCCGGGCACGTCCTGCCCCTTGGCCTTGAGGCCCTTGGACCTGATGTTGGTGTAGCGGGCAATCTCGTTCATGATGAACAACTGCGCCAGTTCTTGGCGAACCAGCGGCTGCTTGGACTGCCCCGAGGACTTGGCGGTCTCCATCAGCAGTGAGGTGAGCCCGCCCATGCCCCCAGGTCCACCGCTGCGGCGGCCCTTGGTCGAGACGAAGTCTCCAGCCCGACGCTCGAGGTCACCGGCGATGGTGCCTGGGGTGGCGGCACCGGCCGACTCAGAGCCTCCACCGGCGCCGAGGCCAGCACGCTCGAAGGCCAAGGTGGTGTTGGCCACGGCCCAGCCGTTGTTGAGGCCACCGATCAGCGCGTCGTCCGCAACTCGGACGTCGGTGAGGAAGACCTCGTTGAACAGCGCCTGGCCAGTCATCTCACGCAGCGGGCGGATCTCAACGCCGGGTTGGTGCATGTTGAAGGCGAAGTAGCTGATGCCTTGGTGCTTGGGCACGTCGACGTCGCTGCGGACCAGCAGCATGCCCATGTCGGCGACCTTGCCGCCTGAGGTCCAGACCTTCTGGCCATTGACGATCCACTCCTCGCCGTCCTTGAGGCCCTTGGTCCCAAGGCCAGCGAGGTCCGAGCCAGCGCCAGGCTCGGAGAACAACTGGCACCAGGCTGCCTTGCCGGTGACGATGTCGGGCAGGTAGCGGTCCTTCTGCTCCTGGGTGCCGTGCACGGCGATGGTGGGGGCCGCCAACAGGAGCCCGAGGCCACCGGGAGCGCCGAGGGCGCCAAAGGAGGCGATGGTCTGCTGAACCCGAACGGAGTCCTCACGCGAGAGGCCCTTGCCGTAGGCGTCGATCGGGAGCGAGGGTGCGGACCATCCCGCCATGCCGAGTCGCTCCCACCACTGCCCGACGGTGAGCTCGGGATCCCAGTTCTCTTCCAGCCAGGCAGTGAGCTCGGCGACGACGTCGGTGGTGGTGGTGACGGTCATGGTTCTCCTTGGGATCGCTCGTTCGATTCTTGCCGAGGCGCCGCGCTGGCGCCAACTCCACTGCTCACGACAGCACCGGTCCGGGGGCGTTGCGGAACTGGAAGGGCTCAGAGGGACGGCCCACGACGACGAAGTGGCACTGGCCGGTACCCGTGCCGGTGGCGATGGCCATGAAGGCGTCGACCACGTCGCTGACCTCCAAGATGGGGAACTTGGTGTCCTCTAAGAAGCCCTTGATGGGCTTGATGATGTTGGTGTCCGCGAAGGACGGGCACAGGGCATTCGCCCGGATGTTGTCCTTGGGATCCAAGGTGACGCCGAGGGAGCGGACGAGGCCGACCACTGCGTGCTTGTTGGCGGCGTAGAAGGGGTCGAAGGGAACCGCCACGAGGCCGGCCATCGACGCGGTGGCGATGAGCTGGCCGCCGCCATTGGCCTTGAGCGCCTCGAGGGCAGCATGGGCGCCGAAGACGACGCCGTCGAGGTTGACGCCCATGGCTCGACGGTAGGTCGCGAGGTCGAAGTCCTCCCCGATGCCACACCCTGAGCTGATGCCGGCGTTGAGGAAGGCCAAGTCGAGGCGTCCGTAGCGGGCCAGGGTGGCCGCGACGAGGGCCTCGTTGTCCTCGAGGCTCGAGGTGTCGGTGTGGAGGTAGCCCGCGCCGAGCTCAGCAGCGAGCGCCTCGCCGCGGGCATCGTCGATGTCAGCCAGCATGAGCTGCACGCCCTCTGTTGCCAAGCGGCGAGCCACTGCCTCGCCGATGCCACTGGATGCGCCGGTGATGAAGGCCACC
Source organism: uncultured Actinomycetes bacterium (assembly GCA_903847955.1). Classification (GTDB taxonomy): domain Bacteria; phylum Actinomycetota; class Acidimicrobiia; order Acidimicrobiales; family RAAP-2; genus CAINFA01. Next base: position 3,231 of record CAINFA010000005.1, on the reverse strand, counting down.
TGGCCGGTCAACTGTGCCATGTCTGTGCTCCGAATCAGATGGGGAGATCGCCCGTCGCGGTACGGGTCGTCCCGTGGTCACGATAGGCGGCGATGGTGTTCTGTGCGATCCGCATCTGGTGGATCTCATCGGCCCCATCGGCGAAGCGGGCCCAGCGGGCGTGCTGGTACATCGAGGCGAGCGGGGTGTCGGTGGAGTACCCAAGGGCCCCATGGACTTGGATCGATCGATCGATGATCCGCCCGAGCGCGTTGGCCACGAAGTGCTTGGCCATGGAGACCTCAGTGCGGAAGTCCGCCCCGGCATCGATCTTCGACGCCGCGTGGAGCACCATCAGCTTGGCCTGGTAGAGCTCCATGGCGGAGTCGGCGATGAGCCACTGAATGCCTTGCTTGTCGGCCAAGAGCGAGCCGTGGCTATAGCGGTTGAGCGATCGGTCCACCATCATGTCGAGTGCGGTCTCGGCTTGGGAGATCCACCGCATGCAGTGGGCGAGGCGTGCCGGCCCAAGGCGGTACTGGCCCAACCGGTGGCCGTTGCCTCGACCACCCAAGATCTTCGACTCGTGGACTCGCAGGTCCGTGAGGACGATCTCAGAGTGCCCCGTTGAGCCGTGCATGGTCTCGACCTCACGCACGTCGTGCCAGCCCTCGGTGGGGATGTCGACCAAGAAGGCCGTGTTCGCCCCACGCGAGCCCTCGGGCACGTCGGGCTCGGTGCGGGCGATGACGATGGCGAAGTTGGCCCGTCGGGCATTGGAGATGAACCACTTGTGGCCGTTGAGCACCCACTCCTCACCGTCTTGGACCGCTGAGGTCTGAATCAGGGTCGGATCCGAGCCAGCGACCTCGGGCTCGGTCATGGCGAAGCAGCTCATGACGCGGCCCTCAAGCAGCGGCTTGAGGTACTGCTCCTTCTGCTCGTCGGTGGCCCAGTGCAGCAAGGTGTGCATGTTCCCCTCGTCGGGCGCCTGGCAGTTCAAGATCCACGGTCCGAGCCGCGTCTTGGCCGCCTCGGACTGGACCATGGCCAAGTCCACGTGCCCGAGGCCCATCCCGCCCCACTCCACTGGCATGTGGGGGAGCCACAGTCCGGCCTCCTTGGCCTGCTTGCGGAGGTCGAAGATGGCCCGGAGGTACTCGTCGCGGGTGGTGACCACCTCTTCGTCATCGAAGGGGGCGACCACCGGCAGCACGGTCTCTTGGATGAAGCTGCGGACCCGTTGGCGGATGGCTTCGGTCTCTGGCGACAAGGTGAAGTCGATGGGCATGGCGTCTCCTAGGAACGGTCGATGGTGGTCATAGCAAGGTGGCGGCCTTATCGAAGAGGGCCACGGTGATGGCGTGCAAGAGGTCGCCCACGCCGTGGTCCGCACGTCCTGCGCACGTTCGGGCGTGGGTGCCCTCCAAGATGATGCCCAACTTGAAGCAGGCGAGCACCACGTAGAAGTCGATGGCGTCGACGTTGAGGCCCGTCTGCTCTTCGTAGCGGGCGATGAGTTCTGCTGGGGTGGCGAAGCCCTCGAGGTGGTTGAAGGCCATCGCTGGTCCAACGGGAAGACCATCGGGTCCCGGCCAAGTGGCGAGGAGCCAGCCGAGGTCGACCAAGGGGTCGCCGACGGTGGCCATCTCCCAGTCCACGATCGCCGCCAGCCGAGCTCGATCAGTGCCGAAGAGCAGGTTGGCCAAGTGGAAGTCGCCGTGCATCAACCCCGTAGTGCTCGACGTCGGTACGTTGGCGCCGAGCCAGCCCGATACCTCCTCGAGGTGGGGGATGGTAGGTCCGGGGTACCCCTCGAGCTCGCTGTAGCTCAACAGCTCGGTGGTCCAGCGCTCCACCTGACGCTCCAAGAACCGCTCTGGTCGTCCGAAGTCGGCGAGTCCAAGGGCCACGTGGTCCGTTCGAGCGAGCGCCGCAATGCCGTCCACGGCGGCGATGCCGATCTCGTGCCGTGCGCCGAGATCGCCGAGGTAGGGCTCGACCAACCCACCGGCCAAGTTCACCCCGTCGATGGCCTCCATGAGGTAGCAAACCACGCCCAGCACGGCCTCGTCGGTGCTGGCGGCGATGAACCGAGGAGCAGGGACCTCGGTGTCGTTGAGCGCAGCGAGCAGACGTGCCTCACGGCGGAGTACGTCGTTCGAGCGCGCTCGGGGGTGCAGTGGTGGTCGGCGCAGCACGTACCGTGCTCCCGCTCGGGAGAAGCCCACCAAGATGTTCTGCGTGCCCCCAGTCAGCTGGTGCACCTCGTCAAGAGAGCCATGACCAAGCCCAAGCTCGTCCATCCACGCAGCTACCGCACCGAGGTCGACCCCGGGGATCTGTGGCGCGTCGTCGGCGGACATGGGAACAGACCCTAGACCTCCCTCTCGCCTCGGGCCGAGGTCACTGCGCCTCGAAGGCACGGCAGGTAGGTTGACCCCACATCCAAAGGGGGCGTTGATGCTCAACATGCTGGCCACGATGACGACGGGTCCTTGGTCGACGAACCTCGGGTTGCTGGTGCTGCGAGCCATCCTCGGGTTCGTCATGGTGGCCCACGGCTACAACCACATCTTCGGTGGCGGCAAGATCAAGGGCACCGCTGGCTGGTTCGAGTCCTTGGGGATGAAGCCCGGTATCGTCCACGCCTGGGCTGCGAGCATCACCGAGCTCGGTGCGGGCATCTTGGTGATGGTGGGATTGCTGACCCCGCTCGCTGCTGCAGGCGTGATCGGGGTGATGGTGGTGGCACTCTTGACCAACCACTTGAAGAACGGGTTCTTCATCTTCCGTCCCGGTGAGGGCTACGAGTACGTGGTCACCCTCATCCTCGGGGCAGTAGCCATTGGGTGTACGGGCCCAGGCGCGTGGTCCATCGACGCCCACCTCAAGGTGGTGACCAACCTCAGCCCCGTGAGCCAGGTGGCCTTGACCATCGTGCCCGGCGTGCTGGGGGCCTTGGCCCTGCTCGCTGCCTGCTGGCGCCCGGTGAAGCGCTAGCGCTTTGCGCCCATGGCCCAGGGTGCATCTGGAGGGCTCTGGTAGCCTCGTGATGCGTCACTGAGGGGAAGCCGGTCAAAGTCCGGCACTGGTCCGCAACCGTAGGCAGGCAACTGCAAGTCGGGTTACCTCGGTGCGATGTAGAGCTCCATGACCGTCGAGACACGCGGACGGGGCTCGGCTGGCGCCGCGCCGACCGGGTCGCTCCGCAGAGGAGACCCCGTTGGCACCACGGCGACACCCCTTGGG
>CAINFA010000004.1 GCA_903847955.1 uncultured Actinomycetes bacterium | reverse complement strand
TGGCGGTAGCGGCCGGCTTGGGGTGCCTCGTAGCGGAACGCTGGGGTGAGGTACCACGCCCGGAAGGGCAGCGGTGGTCGGTGCTGGAGGTAGGCGCGCACGATCGAGGCCGTACCCTCGGGCCGCAGCGCCAGCTGACGACCACCGCGGTCGGTGAACTCGTACATCTCCTTGCCGACGACCTCGGTGTCGGTACCAATCCCCCGACGGAAGAGCCGGACGTCTTCGAACATCGGGGTGTGGACCATGCCGAACCCCGCTGCCTCAGTCACCTGGGCGAAGTGGGCGATCAGGGTCTCCCAACGCCGGGCCTCGACGCCGAAGACGTCGTGGGTACCCCGTGGCGCTTGGAGGTCCTGGCCGTCGTCGTTGGGCTCGGTCACGGCCGTGCCTTCCCGGGCAACTGCCGGAACGCGTCGAAGACGCCGTCGAGGTGCTTGAGGGAGACGATCAGGCTCGAGAGGTGGTTGGGATCCACCAACTCGACGTCGAACGCCATGCGCGAAACCCGATCTGCTGAAGTCGCTGTGCGCGCCGCGATGATGTTGAGGTGGTGCTCGGAGACCACCCTCGAGACGTCGGCCAAGAGCCTCGAGCGGTCGAAGGCCTGAACCTCGATGGTGGCGAGGAACGTCCCTTGGCTGGCACCATCCCACTCGACCTCGATGGTGCGCTCCTTTGAGCCACTCGACAGCGCTGCAGCGTTCGAGCAATCGGTGCGGTGCACCGACACCCCGCGTCCTTGGGTGACAAATCCCATGATCTGGTCACCTGGCACCGGCGTGCAGCAGCGAGCCAGGTGCACCATGACGTCGTCGAGGCCTTCGACGTAGACGCCCGGTCCCCGTGGCTTGGTCGACGGCGAGCGGGGTCCGCGCTGGACGGTGGTGGGAAGCTGCTCGGCCTCACCACCGTTGAGCTCACGCTGGAGTCGCTGGATGACCGTCTGGGTTGAGGCTTGGTGCTCGCCCAAGGCGACGAACAGCGCCTCGACGTCGGCCAAGTTCATCTCCTTGGCCACCGCAACCAACGATTCAGAACCCAAGATGCGCTGCAGTGGGAGGCCCTCTCGGCGCAGGGCCTTGGTCAGCTCATCGCGTCCAGTCTCAATTGCGTCATCGCGACGCTCCTTCGAGAACCACTGGCGGATCTTGTTGCGTGCCCTCGAGGACGCCACGAAGCTGAGCCAGTCGCGACTGGGCGCAGCTTGCGGGGACTTCGAGGTGATGATCTCCACGGTGTCCGCAGAGTTCAGACGCGTCTCGAGTGGAGCGAGTCGACCGTTGATCCGAGCACCAATGCAGCGGTGACCGACGTCGGTGTGGATGGCGTAGGCGAAGTCCACCGGGGTGGCGTTCGCCGCGAGCGCGATGACCTTGCCCTTAGGCGTGAAGACGTAGACCTCATCTTGTTCGAGGTCGAGCTTGAGGGCGGTCAAGAAGGCGACGGGATCTGAGGACTCCTGATCCGCATCGGCGATGCGTTGCATCCAGGCCAGCTCCGCCGCCGACGCGTCCTCTTTGTAGCCCCAGTGGGCGGCGATGCCGTACTCGGCCCGCCGGTGCATGTCGTGGGTTCGTACTTGCACCTCAATCGGCTTGCCCTCAGGACCGATGACCGTGGTGTGCAGGGACTGGTAGAGGTTGAACTTGGGGCTGTTGATGTAGTCCTTGAAACGCCCTTGGACCGGAGGCCAGAGGGCGTGGATCATGCCGAGCGCCCCCCAACAGTCCTTCTCGGTGTCGACGATGACCCGAATGCCGACGAGGTCGAAGATGTCGTCGAACTCCTTGCCCCG
>CAINFA010000003.1 GCA_903847955.1 uncultured Actinomycetes bacterium | reverse complement strand
TGTCCGCTCGATCGGTGAAGACCACCACTAAGGCTGCCCTGCTGGACATGGCCATCTCGATGGTGGACCTGACGACCCTGGAGGGTGCAGACACCGAAGGCAAGGTTCGCTCGCTGTGCGCCAAGGCGCTTCGTCCCGATGCTCAAGATCAAAGCGTGCCCCAGGTGGCGGCGGTGTGCGTCTACCCCGACCTCGTTGCAACCGCCAAAGCTGCCCTCGGCGGCAGCAGGGTGAAGGTGGCCTCGGTGGCCACCGCCTTCCCTTCGGGACGAGCGTCGCTCGCCATCAAGCTGGCTGACGTCGGCGAGGCAGTTGCCGCTGGGGCCGATGAGATCGACATGGTGATCGACCGTGGCGCCTTCCTCGCTGGCCGCTTCGGCCAGGTGGCTGACGAGATCACTGCGGTCAAAGAGGCCTGCGGTACCGCTCACCTCAAGGTGATCCTCGAGACCGGCGAACTCGTCACCTTGGACAACGTCCGCCGGGCCAGCTGGTTGGCCATGGTGGCGGGAGCCGACGTCATCAAGACCTCGACGGGAAAGGTCACCCCAGCAGCGACCCTTCCCTTCGCCCTCGTGATGCTCGAAGCCGTGCGCGACTTCGAAGCTGCCACCGGTGAGCGAGTCGGGGTCAAGGTAGCCGGCGGCATCCGGACGGCGAAGGATGCGCTGCGGTACCTCGTCGTCGTCGCTGAATCCGCCGGCAGCGCATGGATGGACCCCGACCACTTCCGCTTCGGTGCCTCGAGCCTGCTGAACGACCTGCTGCTGCAGCGTCGCAAGTTGACCACCGGCGTCTACGGACGCCCCGACGAGTTGAGCGCTGACTGAGATGGACGCCACCTTCGGCTTGGACTACGCCGCCGCCCCCGAGTCGGCCTCGGTCGTGCAGATCAAGGCTGAGTACGGGCTCGTGATCGACGGTCAGCAGGTGCCCTCGAGTGATGGGCAAACCCTCGAGTCGCTCAACCCCTCGACGACCCAGCCGCTCTTCCGCTTTGCCCTCGGCACCGCCGCCGACGTCGATCGAGCGGTGGGCGCCGCCCGGCGGGCCTACGAGGACGTCTGGAGCCCGATGTCGGGCACTGCTCGGGCCAAGTACCTCTTCCGCATCGCCCGCATCCTCCAAGAACGCGCCCGTGAGTTCGCCGTGGCGGAGAGCCTCGACAACGGCAAGCCCATCAGGGAGTCACGCGACGTCGACGTGCCGCTGGCCGCCGCACACTTCGCCTACTACGCCGGCTGGGCGGACAAGCTCAGCTACGCCGGCCTTGGTCCGGCGCCGAGAAGCCTCGGTGTGGCCGGGCAGATCATTCCCTGGAACTTCCCGTTGCTCATGGCGGCGTGGAAGTTGGCGCCAGCCTTGGCGGCCGGTAACACCTGTGTGCTCAAGCCAGCCGAGACCACCCCGCTCACGGCGCTGCTCCTCATGGAGGTGCTCGAGCAGGCCGAGCTGCCCAAGGGCGTGGTCAACCTCGTCACCGGCGATGGCACGACCGGCCAAGCGCTGGTAGCCCACGAAGGCATCGACAAGGTGGCCTTCACCGGCTCAACCGAAGTCGGCCGAGCCATCCAGGCCGCGCTCGGTGCTCGTGGCACCAAGTTGACCCTCGAACTCGGCGGCAAGGCCGCCAACATCGTCTTCAGCGATGCCGCCCTCGACGAGGCGGTGGAGGGCATCGTCGACGGGATCTTCTTCAACCAGGGGCACGTCTGCTGTGCTGGGTCTCGATTGCTCGTCGAGGAGTCGATCGCTGACGACCTCCTCGAGCGCCTCAAGCGACGGATGTCCACGCTCCGGGTTGGTGATCCGCTCGACAAGAACACCGACGTCGGGGCCATCAACTCTGCCGCACAGTTGGCACGCATCACTGAGCTGGTTGCGGCGGGTGTTGCCGAAGGTGCCAGCACCTACGCCGCTCCGTGTCCGCTCCCCGAGCAGGGCTACTACTTCGCCCCAACGGTGTTCACCGACGTCTCTCTCTCCTCGAGGGTGGTCCAAGAGGAGATCTTCGGACCGGTGCTGTCGGTGCTCACCTTCCGCACGCCCGAAGAGGCGGTGCAGAAGGCCAACAACACGCTCTACGGCCTCTCGGCGGGAATCTGGAGCGAGAAGGGCTCACGCACCCTCTGGATGGCCCAGCGGCTTCGTGCTGGAGTCATTTGGTCCAACACCTTCAACAAGTTCGACCCCACGAGTCCTTTCGGTGGGTACCGAGAGTCCGGGTTTGGACGCGAGGGCGGCATCGCCGGTCTGGAGGCCTACCTCGATGTCTGAGCCCACCGTGTCCGTACTGAAGACCTACAAGCTGTTCCTCGGTGGCGCGTTCCCTCGCTCGGAGTCCGGGCGCAGCTACGAGGTGGTGGACCACGAGGGCCGCTTCGTGGCCAACTGTGCCCAAGGCTCCCGCAAGGACGTGCGCGACGCAGTCCAAGCCGCCCGCAAGGGGCAGGAGCAGTGGTGGTCGCAGACCGCCGCCAACCGCTGCCTCGTGCTCTACCGAGCAGCAGAGATGCTCGAGGGACGCAAGGCGACCTTCACCGAGCACGTGACCCAGGCCGAGGGGGTCAGCGCTGAGACCGCTCGCGCCCTCGTGACCAAGAGCATCGACCGGCTGGTGTACTACGCCGGGTGGTGCGACAAGTTGGCCCAGATCCGCGGCGGTTCGAACCCGGTGGCCGGCCCCTACTTCACCTTCACCGTGCCCGAGCCCACGGGCGTGATCGGGGTTATCGCCCCCCAAGAGAGCTCCTTGTTGGGGTTGATCTCGGTCGTCGCGCCGATCCTGGCAGCGGGCAATGCCGTGGTCGTGGCCACGAGCGAGCAGCGACCGATCCCAGCCATGGAGTTCGCTGAGGTGCTCGCAACCTCGGACCTGCCAGCAGGGGTGTGCAACTTGCTCACCGGCAGGCTGGGCGAGCTGGCACCCACCTTGGCCTCCCACCACGATGTGGACGGCCTCGACCTCGCTGGGGCACCACAAGAGATGGTGGCACCGCTGGTTGCGGCGGCTTCGGCCACCATCACCCGGGTGCAGCGCCCGGCGCTGGCAACCGAGTGGGACGACGACCCCGGCACCAAGCGGCTCACTGCCTTCACCGAGCTCAAGACGGTCTGGCACACCATCGGACGCTGAGGACCCGTCGACCTGCCGGGTCGGGTAACTTTCCCTCGTGCCTGCTACCGACCCCTACGCCCTCGCCCACGATGCCGCCGCCCAGTTGGCGAGCTTGACCGGGCGCGACCGCCACGACGTCGCCATCATCTTGGGATCGGGGTGGGCAGCAGCCGTGCCCGAGCTCGGTGATCCGGTGGCCCAGATCTCCACCACCGAGTTGGATGGCTTCTCTGCCCCGACGGTGGCCGGACATGCCGGCACGATGAGCAGTTTCGACATCGCCGGGCACTCGGTGCTGGCCATCATGGGCCGCGTGCACATGTACGAAGGGCGCTCCGAGCACGACGTGGTGCACCCCGTGCGTACCGCCATCGCCGCGGGAGCGACGACGGTCATCTTGACCAACGCCGCTGGTGGCCTCGACCCCACGTGGTCGCCCGGTCAGGCCGTGCTGATCAGCGACCACCTGAACCTGACCAACGCCTCGCCGCTCTCGGGCATCGCGCCACCCGCCTCGGCCGGCCCTCGCTTCGTCGACCTCACCGACCTCTACGCCGCCCGCCTGCGGGAGGTGGTGCGCTCGGTGGAGCCGTCGCTGCCAGAGGGCATCTACGCCGGACTGCGTGGCCCGCACTACGAGACACCCGCCGAGATCATGATGCTGCGCCAGATGGGAGCGAGTTTGGTGGGGATGTCCACCGTGCTCGAGGCCATCGCGGCACGTCACCTCGGGGCAGAGATCTTGGGCCTGAGCCTCGTCACCAACCTCGCCGCTGGCGTTGCACCAGCTCCGCTGAACCACGAAGAGGTGCTCGAGGCGGGCGCAGCAGCGGCTCCGAGGCTCGGGCGCCTGCTGCACGCCACCATCACCGCCCTGCCGTGACCGACGACGACCTGGTCGCCCACGCGACCGCGTGGATCGAGTGCGATCCTGATCCGGTCACCCGAGGCGAGCTCGAAGCCCTGGTCGCTTCCCGGGACCTCGAGGCCTTGGCTGGTCGCTTCGAGCATCCCCTCACCTTCGGCACCGCAGGTCTCCGGGGTGTGCTCGGGGCTGGCCCGGGTGCAATGAACCGGCTGGTGGTGCGTCGCACCACGTGGGCGCTGGTCCAGCACTTGCTGAAGACCGTGCCCGAGGCCGCCGAGCGCGGCATCGTGGTTGGTGGCGATGCTCGGCATGGCACGGCCGCCTTCGTGGAGGAGGTGTGCGCAGTGGCCGCAGGACTCGGCATGGCCGTCCACGAGCTGCCAGCCGCCCATCCCACTCCGCTGTGCCCCTTCGCCGTCCGGCTGCTCGGAGCAGCAGCCGGTGTGCAGATCACCGCCAGCCACAACCCACCCCAGGACAACGGCATGAAGGTCTACGCCGCCGATGGTGCCCAGATCATCAGCCCCGATGACGTGGCCATCGCCGCGCTGGCCAACGAGGCACCTGCAGAGGTCGTCCTCGCTGGCCAAGAGGTGCCCCTCCGTCGAGCGGTTGGTCGCCGGGTCCTCGAGCGCTACCGGGCCATGGCGCTCGGGTTGCTCGAGGCAGAGACCCCTCGGACGTGCCGCATCGTCTACACCCCGCTCCACGGGGTGGGTGGGGCGATGCTGCCCAGACTGCTGGCCGATGCTGGGTTCACCGACGTGCACCTCGTCGCAGCGCAAGCCGAGCCCGACCCGGACTTCCCCACCGTCGCGTTCCCGAACCCCGAGGAGCCCGGCGCCTTGGACCTCGCCTTAGCGCTGGCCCACGAGGTGCAGGCCGACGTGGTCTTGGCCAACGACCCAGACGCCGACCGCCTCGCGGTCGCCGTGCGGAACCACGAGGGCAACTTCGTCGTCCTGTCCGGCGACCAGCTGGGCTGGGTGCTCGGTGACGACGCCTGCACCATCGACGACGGCACCGATGCGGTGTTCGCCACCACCATCGTGTCTTCCACCTTGCTGGCCAAGCTCTGCGCCGACCGAGGTCGGAGGTTCGTCGAGACCTTGACTGGCTTCAAGTGGATCGCACGGGCTGCCGGCACTGGTGGGCTGCACCTGACCTTCGGCTACGAGGAGGCCTTGGGCTACGCCCTTGGGCCGGCGGTCGCCGACAAAGATGGGATCACCGCCGCCTTGGTGGTGGCCGAACTCGTGGCCAGCGACCTCGCCCAGGGCAAGGTCCTGCTCGACCGCATCGACCACCTCGAGGCCACCTACGGCGTCCACCACACCACGTCGTTCTCCGTGCGGCGTGAGGGTCCCGCAGCCATGGAGGAGCTCGGTGCCCTCTTGGCCGGGCTCTGTCATGCGCCGCCCTCCACCCTCGGCGCACTCGAGGTGCTCGAGGTCACCGACCTCTCGGCCCCGACCGGAGGTCTCCCTGGAACACCTGGCCTCCGGCTCGTCGCTCAAGGCCCCGTTCGGGTGATCGTCCGACCGAGCGGGACCGAGCCCAAGCTCAAGTGCTACCTCGAGGTGGTCACCGAGCCTCCGGGAAGCGCCGGACTCCCAGACGCCCGCCACCAAGCAGCCGCACTGGCCGACGAGGTTCGTCAGGCGATGGCGCAGCTGCTCAGCTGAGGCTGCCCACGGGGTCCGCGGCGGTGCGGACGGCCTCGACGTTCAAGGCGGCGTACCCAGGCTTGATGACGCCGTCGATCAGCTGCAGCCGCTGGTCGAAGGGCAAGAACGCGCTCTTCATGGCGTTCAAGGTGACCCACTCGAGGTCACCGAGGCCCCACCCGAGGTGCTCGACGCAGGCCTGCATCTCCGAGCTCATCGAGATACCGCTCATCAGACGGTTGTCGGTGTTGAGCGTGACCCGGAACCGCAGGCGCCGCAGCAAGCCAATGGGGTGCTGGGCGATCGATGGAGCTGCACCGGTGTGGACGTTGGAGGTCGGGCACAGCTCGAGGGGCACCCGGCGGTCTCGCACGAAGCTGGCCAGGCGGCCGAGGGTCACCTCACCGCCAGGACCAACGGTGATGTCGTCGACGATGCGCACCCCGTGACCCAGCCGCTCGGCCCCGCACCACTGCAGCGCCTCCCAGATCGAGGGCAGGCCGAAGGCCTCTCCGGCGTGGATGGTGGCGTGGAAGTTCTCGCGGCGGACCAGTTCGAACGCGTCGAGGTGGCGCGTCGGGGGGTAGCCAGCCTCGGCCCCGGCGATATCGAAGCCGCACACCCCTCGATCTCGGTAGCGAACGGCGAGCTCGGCGATCTCAAGGGAGCGAGCGGCGGTTCGCATGGCCGAGACGATGACTCGGCACACGATGGGCCGACCAGCGGCCCTGGCGTTGGCCATCCCCAGGTTGAAGCCCTCAAGGACCGCTTCGAGGACCTCGTCGAGGCTCAGCCCGAGCGCGGTGTGCAGCTCGGGGGCGAAGCGCACCTCGGCGTAGACCACGCCGTCTGCGGCGAAGTCCTCGGCGCACTCACGCGCCACCCGCTGCAAGGCATCGACGGTCTGGCAGACGCCAACGGTGTGGGCGAAGCCCTCGAGGTAGCGCACGAGGCCTGAGCCTGGAGCATCGGCCACGAACCACGCTCGCAGCTCTTCCACGTCGTGGGTGGGCAGCCCGGTGTAGCCCGAAGCGTCTGCCAACTCAAGGACCGTGGAGGGGCGGAGCCCCCCATCGAGGTGGTCGTGCAGGACGACCTTGGGTGCTCGGAGGATCTGGTCAGCGCTGAGGGTTCCCATGCTCTGAGGCTACCGGGGGCCGCTCACCGGGCGATGCGCTCGAGGAGCAATGGTGCGGTCGTCGCCGGCTCGTCGCTGATGGTGATCGCCCCCTCGAGAGCTGCGAGGCCCCGGTCGAGCTTGGCTGCATCGTCGAGGTGCAGCTCGAGGAGGGGCTGGCCCGCCACCACCTCGTCTCCTTCGTCCACCAAGCACACCACCCCGGCGGACATCGACACCGGGTCCTCCTTCTTGGCGCGCCCCGCCCCGAGTCGCCAGGCGCAGATCCCGATGCGCCGAGCCTCAAGGCGAGAGAGCACACCACTGCGATCAGCGGTGATGACGTGGCGGTTGGACGAGGTGGCGAGCGGCGCCGAGAGATCCCCACCTTGGGCGGCGATCATGGCCTCGAAGCTGGCCATGGCCGCACCTGAGTCGAGCACCGCCTCGGGATCGACGTCGATCCCGGCGAGGGCCACCATCTCCCGAGCCAGCTCGAGGGTGACCAGCCGGAGGTCCCGAGGTCCGCCCCCGGCGAGTACCTCGATGGACTCGGTGACCTCCAAGGCATTGCCGACCGCTCGACCGAGGGGGGTGTCCATCTGGGTCAGCACCGCCACCGTGGAGACCCCGTAGTCCTCACCGAGACCCACCATGGTCTGCGCGAGCAGCCGGGCCTGGTCTCGGTCCTCCATGAAGGCGCCGCTCCCGACCTTGACGTCGAGCACCAACGACGCGGTGCCCTCAGCCAGCTTCTTCGACATGATCGACGCCGAGATCAGCGGGATGGACTCGACGGTTCCCGTCACGTCTCGCAGCGCGTACAGCCGGCGGTCCGCTGGTGCGAGCCCAGCACCCGCCGCGCAGATCACCGCTCCGACCGACTCGAGCTGGGCGAGGATCTCGTCGTTGGAGAGCGACGCCCGCCAGCCAGCGATGGCCTCGAGCTTGTCCAAGGTTCCCCCGGTGTGGCCGAGCCCTCGCCCTGAGAGCTGCGGCACGGCAGCTCCGCACGCCGCCACGAGGGGCGCCAAGATCAGCGAGACCTTGTCACCCACCCCACCGGTGGAGTGCTTGTCGACGGTGGGGCGTGAGAGCCCAGAGAGCTCGAGCCGCTCTCCCGAGGCCAACATGGTGGCCGTCCACTCCCCGAGCTCGGTCGCGTCCAGACCCCGCCAGCAGATGGCCATGAGCATCGCCGACATCTGCTCTTCAGCGACGATGCCCTCCACGTAGGCGTCGAGCAGGTACCGGATCTGGTCGGGGCGCAAGGTGCCGCCGTCTCGCTTAGTCCTAATGAGCTCCACCGCGTCGAAGGTGCTCATGGCCGACGCTCCTCGAGCATCTCGGTGTCGAAGGCGCCCGGCAGCAGCACGCCGAGCGGTACCGGCGTGGCCTCCTCGCCGGCATCGAGCAAGAGCTCAGGACCGCCGTGCTCCATCAGGAGCTGGCGGCACCGTCCACACGGGGTCAGCGGGGCCCCGTCACCCGCCACCACCGAGATCGCCACCAGCCGACCGCCACCCGAGCGAGCCAGGTCAGAGACCAGTCCGCACTCGGCGCACAGCGTGAGGCCGTAGGAGGCGTTCTCCACGTTGCACCCCGTCACCACGACGCCGGAGTCAACCAGCGCCGCGGCACCCACGTGCAAGGTCGAGTAGGGGGCGTAGGCCAGTTGGGCTGCCTCGCGTGCCGCCTCACGGAGGCGGTCGAAGGTGGTTGCATCGATGGGCTCAGGCATCTCGCCAAACTACACTTCGACCGTGCCGAGCCGCCCTGACCTCCTCCCAATCTCCTGCAACGACGAGGTCGCCACCGCCCTCAGCGAGGGACGTGGCGTCGTGGCCCTCGAGACCACCCTCATCGTCCACGGCCTGCCAGATGGCGTGAACTTGGAGGTCGCCGCCCAGCTCGAGGACCTCGTCAGAGCCCAAGGAGCAGTGCCGGCCACCTGCGGCGTCGTTGAGGGCGTGGCCATGGTCGGCATGGACGCGACAACCCTCGAGCGGCTGGCAGACCCAGCGAGTGACACCGCCAAGCTCTCAGCCCGTGACCTCGGGCTGTGCATGGCCCGAGGGCGCAGCGGCGCCACCACGGTGGCTGGCACCATCGCCCTTGCTGCCGCTGCAGGCGTCTCAGTCATGGCCACCGGTGGTCTTGGCGGGGTGCACCGAGGTGCCGCCGAAACCTACGACGAGTCCGCTGACCTCGCCGCCCTGCGTCGCTTCGAGGTGGCGGTGGTGGCCTCAGGCTGCAAGTCCATCTTGGACATCGCAGCCACCTTGGAGCGGCTCGACACCTTGGGGGTCCCCATCGTCGGGCATGGCACCGACCACTTCCCCGGGTTCTACCTCCACGCCACCGAGTACGAGCTCGACTGGCGACTCGACGATCCGGAAGCGATTGCCCAGGCCTTTGCCCTCCAGCGACAGTTGGTCGGCGGCGGGATGCTGGTGGCGAACCCTGTTGGCGCCGAGCTGGCGCTCGATCCGGCACTGCACGACCAGGTGCTCAACGAAGCGCTCGAGGCCCTGGAACGCCAGGGGTTGAGCGGCAAGCCCGTCACCCCCTTCTTGCTCCAAGCCATGGCAGAGGCGACGCAGGGACGCAGTGTGGAGGTCAACCGATCCATCGTGGAGGGCAATGCCACCTTGGCAGGCACCATCGCCCGCCATCTCGCCGGGTGAGCAGCGGCCGGCCAGTGGTCGTCGTCGGCGACCTCATGGTCGACGTCGTGGTCCGCATCACCGGCACGCACCATCCTCGCAGTGACACGAGGGCGCAGATCTCGATGCACCCCGGTGGAGCAGCAACCAACCAAGCCGTGGCGCTAGCAACCAGCGGGGCTGTGGTCACCTTGGTCGCGAGCGTTGGCGATGACTCCACAGGGCGCAGCGCAGCAGTTGAGCTCGACCGACTCGGCGTGGCGTGCCACCTCAACTACGGGCGGGGGGCGACGGGAACGGTGGTGGCCATCATCGAGCCCGACGGCGATCGCTCCATGCTCACCGATCGTGGCGCCAACCTCGAGCTCCACCCGAGGTGGCTCGCTGACCTCAAGTGGCCGCACGGTGGGCACCTGCACCTGTCGGGCTACACCCTGCTCGACGATGCCACCCGACCGGCCGGTCTCGCCGCGCTCGACGTGGCTCGCCAGCGGCAGATGACCGTCAGCGCCGATACCGCAGCAGCTGGCCTCTTGGCCGAGCTCGGACCCGAGCGGTACCTCGAGTACGTCGGTCAGCTCGATCTCCTCTTCGCCAACGCCGAAGAAGCGGCGGTGCTCTCCGGCGGGCTCGACCCGGCGGACGCTGCCGTGGCGCTGCGGGAGCACGCCGCAGAGGTGGTCATCACCATGGGAGCTTCTGGCGCACTGGTCGCCGTCGGCGAGGACCTCGTCCACGCTCCTGCCCGTGAGGTAGCCGTCGCTGATACCACCGGCGCGGGTGATGCGCACACCGGCGCCTACCTCGCAGCTCGACTCAGAGATCTCGACCCCGAGACCGCGCTCAGTGCAGCCGCAGCCGCCGCAGCCCAAGCCGTCGGGGTGACCGGAGCGAACCGGCCAGGCGCCACGTCCCGCTGAGCAGCCCTACCGCCGCACGAAGGGGACGCCGTCGGCTGCGGGAGGCCGAATCTTGCCCACCAGCCCAGAGACCACCACGATGGTCACCATGTAGGGCAGCGCCGAGATGAAGGCATCGGGGATCACGATCTGCTGGGAGAACACGCCGAGCGCTCCGCTCAACGAGTCGGTGAACCCGAACATCAAGGCGGCAGCCATGGCGCCGTAGGGTCGCCAGCGACCCAGGATCATGATGGCGAGCGCCACGTAGCCGTAGCCACTGGTGAGCTCCCAAGTGAATTGGTTACCGGCGGCCACGGTGAAGGCAGCACCGCCGAGTCCCGCCACGAGCCCGGCCAAGATCACCGCCTGGTAGCGAGCGCCGAAGACGCTCACACCCACCGTCTCAGATGCCACCGGCTTCTCCCCCACCGAACGCACCCTGAGGCCCCACCGGGTCTTGAAGAGCAAGAAGTGCCACAGCACGACGAGGGCGATGGTGAGGTAGACGAAGCAGTTCTGGTCGAACAGCACCGGACCGATGACGGGAATGCGAGAGACCACCGGCAAGGCCCAGACCGGCAGCACTGGCGTGTTCTGGTAGACGGCGTCAGTGGTCAGCACCTGACCCTGGATGAACTGGGCTATGGCAGTGGCGAAGGAGACCAGCAGCACGCCAACGATGATCTGGTTGGCGCGGTACCGATTCGCCATTACCGAGAGGATGGTCGCGAAGACCGCTCCCGAGATCGCCGCAGTCACGAGGGCCACGATCTGCCCAACCCCCGTGTTGTGCATGACGTCAGCGACCATGAAGCCCACCATGGCGCCAGCGATGAACTGCCCCTCGATGGCGATGTTGACCACGCCAGATCGTTCTCCGATGGTGCCGCTGACCGCTCCCAAGATGAGGAAGGTCGAGAACAGCATCATTCCCCACAGCACGCCGGTGAGGGTGAGAGGCGGCGCAGGTGCGACGGCGTAACGTGCCGCCCAGACCAAGAACGCCAAGATGAACACCACGATGCCGCAGTAGAGCAGGATCGGGGCGGCCCGGTCGAAGCGCCGCCAGATCAGAACGGCACCAGCGGCAATCGACACCACGCCGAGCGTGATGCAGAAGTAGGCGACGTCCACGGTCCAGTCGCGCAGTTGGCCATCTTGGTTCACGCCCATCCAGAGCGAGATGGGCCAGAGCATCAAGAGCACGCCGACGCCGCCGATGAAGAGCTGCAGCTTCGACCAGCGAGCCCAGCCTCCGAAGCGCTCCGGGGCGAAGCGAGGTCCGACCCCAAGCGCGACGAGTCCGAGGCCGACGATCAAGACGACAACGCCCACGAGAGAGCTCAACTCAGGTACCACCATGGCCGAGTCGTAGGCGAACTGGATCGTGGTGTGCAGTGCGGTCGACGTTCTCCCAAAGGCCAGGACCTCGAAGAGGCCGAAGAGCACCAAGGTGATGCCATAGCCGAGAGCACGCGCCTTGCTGGTGATGCGCAGGTTCGAGGCGGTGATGATCTCAGGGGCAACCATGCTCATGCCCAACCCGCCGAGGTCTCGAGGGCAGCCAGGCGCTCCCCTCCTCTGAGCTTGAAGATGTCGCAGACGAAGAATGGCGTGGCGATGCAGAACGCCACCACTGCTTGGATCACGATGGCGAGGCTCTGGGAAATGCCAGTGGTGGCTTCCATGATCTGGCCGCCTTGCTGCATCATGCCGAAGAAGACGGCAGCGGCGAAGACGCCCCACGGCTTGTTGCGCCCAACCAGCGCCACGGCGATGGCGTCAATGCCGTAGGACCCACCGAAGTTGGTGGACATGAACTGCTCGATGCCCGTCAGCTCCAGCATGCCCGCCATGCCGAGCAATGCACCAGCCAGCGCCAAGGTCAAGATGGTCACCTGCTTGATGTTGATCCCGGCAGTGCGAGCTGCCTCACGGGACTGACCGACCATGAAGATCCGGAAGCCGGTCTTGGACCGGTTGAAGAACCACTGCACCAAGAAGACGGTGGCGATGGCGATGGGGAAACCCAAGTTCAGCGTCAACGACGGGCTGATGTGGCCAAGGAGGAGCGGGAGCTGACCTTCAGGATTCACGGTCTTCGATGCCCCGTCATGGAAGCCGGCACGAGCAATGAACCCCAGTCCGAGGAACCAGGGCAGCAGGGCCAAGATGATTCGGCTCGACATCATGGTGGTGATCACCTCGTGCGCCCCGGTGTAGGCCTTGAGCGCGCCACACGCCCCCGCCAACAGTGCGCCGACCAACATCGCGACCACCATCTCGAGAGGCACTTGGAGCAAGGGGCTGGTGTGGAGTGAGAAGCCGACGATGAGCGCCGCCCCCGCTCCGGCGATCACCTGACCCTGACCACCGATATCGAACAGCGAGCCCCGGAAGCCCACCGACAACCCAAGTCCAGCGACGATGAGTGGACTGGCGTAGGTCAGGGTGGAGCTCAGCGGTCCAAGCACGGTTGCGAGGTTGGCCTTAGTGGGATTCCCAATCCACGTACTGAGGTCATGGAAACTCACCACGGCCCCTTGGAAGAGCGACTCGTAGGCCCACCACACCAACTTGGCGCTCGAAGCGATGGTGGCTCCTGGGTGCGAGAAGAAGGACTCCCACGACGTCAGCAAGCTCGGCGTGGTCAAGATGATGAGGACCGCACCAAATGCCCCGGCGATCAGCAGGGAGATCACCGAGAGCACCACGATGTTCGCTTCACGCGCCTTGGAGATGATGGCCATGAACCTCGAAGGCTGTCGTGGGCGTTGCGCCGTCACCGCGGTCATGCCATCTCCTCTTCGGACCGTGCGCCCGCCATCATCATCCCGAACTCCTCACGGCTGGTGGAAGGATCCACGATGCCTTGGATCACACCGTCGTACATCACCGCGACGCGGTCGCCGAGGGCGATCACCTCGTCGAGTTCACTCGACACCACCACCACGGCGACCCCTCGGTCGCGGTTCTCAATGATCTGACGATGCATGAACTCAATCGACCCAACGTCGAGGCCTCGGGTTGGCTGTGCGCAGATCAGCACCTTGAGGTCCCTCGAGAGCTCCCGAGCCATCACGACCTTCTGCTGGTTGCCCCCTGAGAGCGAACCGACGGGCGTGTCGACGCTCGGTGAGCGGACGTCGAACTGCGTCCGCAAGTGCTCGCCGTTCTCCCGGATCGCCTTCAGTTTCCGCCCGAAGCGGCCTGCGAACTTCGGATCGTCGATCTGGTCGAGCACCAAGTTGTCGGCAATGGAGAAACTCGGGATCAGCCCGTGCTCTTGACGATCTTCGGGGACGTGCCCGACACCAGCGTCCAAGATCCCCCGCACGGACCGCTTCGTGGTGTCGACGCCACCGACCGCAACCCGACCCGAGGTCGCCCGGCGCATACCCGTCAACGCCTCGATCAGTTCGGTCTGGCCATTCCCCTGCACTCCGGCGATGGCCAAGACCTCTCCGGCTCGAACCTCGAGGGACACCCCCTTGACGGTGGTGAGCCCGCGGTCGTCCTCGACGAAGAGGTCGTCGACCTTGAGCACGACCTCACCTGGCTTCGCCGGGGCCTTATCGACGACCAAGTTGACGTCTCGGCCCACCATCATCGACGCCAAGCTGGTCGTCGTTGCTTGCGCTGGGGTGGTCGAGCCGACCACCTCGCCGAGCCGAATGACCGTGATGACATCAGCCAAGGCGAGCACCTCCCGCAGCTTGTGGGAGATGAAGATGATCGACTTGCCCTGCGCCTTCAGCTCCTGGAGGACCTCGATGAGGGCGTCGGTCTCTTGTGGGGTGAGCACAGCCGTTGGCTCGTCGAGCACCAAGATCTCTGCCTCATGGCTGAGGGCCTTCAAGATCTCCACCCGCTGCTGAGCACCGATGGGGAGGTCTTCGATCACCGCATCGGCATCCACGTCGAAGCCATACCGCTCCGACAGCTCTCCAACCGTCTTCTTCGCCGCCCGATGGTCGAGGAGGGGCCAAGGCCGAACGGGCTCTGAGCCCAAGATCACGTTCTCGGCTGCAGTGAAGACGGGGATGAGCATGAAGTGCTGGTGCACCATGCCGATCCCATGGGCGACCGCGTCCTTCGGGTCGCTAATGGTGATCGGCTCGTCGTTGATCAGAATCTCGCCACTGTCGGGCGTGAGGAGCCCGTACAGCACGTTCATCAAGGTCGACTTGCCTGCGCCGTTCTCTCCGAGCAAGCAGTGGATCTGTCCGGGCTCGACCACCAGGTTGATGTTGTTGTTCGCGACGAGGTCGCCGAATCGCTTGGTGATGCCCCGCAGCTCAAGTTTCACTACCCATATCCTCGCGTATCTCTAGAGACGCGCCGGGGACCGGACCAAACGGTCCGGCCCCCGGCAACTGCTTGGTGAGAGGAACTTAGTTCTTACCCACCGCCACCTTGATCGAGCCGGACTCGATGCCCTTGGTGATGGCAGCAACCTGGCTCAGCGTGGCAGCCGACAGGGTCTTGGCCATTGGGCTCGTGGAGTCCTGGGCGAAGGCAGCGCCACCGTTGGCGAGGGTGCCAACGTAGTTGCCGCCCTTGAACTTGCCCTGGGCCTCGAGGGTCACCGCAGCAGCCACCGAGGCGGTGACGCCCTTGGTGACCGAGTTCAGGAACAGGCTGCAGTCCGCCGCGTCGCTGATGCAACCGTCGGTGTCAACCCACTCCACGTTGGCCTTGGTGCTGTGGTTCGCGTTCCACGCCTTCACGGCCGCAGTGGTACCGAGCCCGTCGGATCCACCCACCGGGAAGATGGTGGTGGCGCCATCGTTCAGGAACGAGTTGGTGAGAGTCTGCGAAGCCGCCTGGTCACCGAAGGGGTTGCTCCCGCCGATGAAGGATCCCTTCTGGGTGTTCTC
>CAINFA010000002.1 GCA_903847955.1 uncultured Actinomycetes bacterium | reverse complement strand
TGGCGCTGACCACCAGAGAGGTCCCGAGGCTTGCGGTCGAGCAACTGGTCGAGGCCGAGCATGGAGGCGGTCTTGGTCACTCGTTCGGCTCGCTCGGAGGAGCTCAGCTGCAGCTGGCGGAGCGGGAAGTCGATGTTCTTCGCCACGCTGAGGTGCGGGTAGAGGGCGTAGCTCTGGAAGACCATCGCCACGTCGCGATGTCGAGGAAGGACCTCGTTGACGATCCGATCACCGATGACGATGTCCCCCGAGGTGGGGTCCTCGAGTCCGGCGACCATGCGCAGCGCAGTGGTCTTGCCACACCCCGAGGGTCCCAGCAGCACGAGGAACTCACCGTCAGCGATCGCCAAGTCGAGGTGCCGGAGCACTTGGGTACTGCCGAAGGACTTGGTGATCGAACGGAACTGAACCTGGGCCATAGGGACCTCCTTGGTCCGAGAACCTAATACGGCGCCACAAGTGGGCTCGACCATTCACCCAGTGGCGACGACCTCGAGGAACGCATCGACGAGGTGGTGGGCCCGAGCACGGTTCTCGCTCGCTCGCTCAGCCGTGTTCTGACGGAGCACCATTGGATCGAAGCCGGCCTCGAGCACCTCGTCGGTGCCAACGGGGTCGAGCCAGAGCTCGACCAGCTCTGTCGTGGCTTCGGGGTGGAACTGTACGGCGAGGTTGCGCCGCAGCACGAAGGCCTGGAGCGCAGACGGCGTGCGGGCCAACACCACTGCGCCGGGGGGCGCCTCGATGGCATCGAAGTGGTACTGGAACCAGAAGCCCGGAGCGATGAGCGGTGAGGTCGAGGCCACCTCGTACCACCCGATTTCTGGCTCGGCGGCACGAGCGACCCGACCACCGTGGGCGACCGCTAACGCTTGCGCCCCGAAGCAGACCCCGAGGACGGGCACCCCCAGCCGATCGAGCGCTCGGAACTGGGACAGCTCATCGTCGAGCCAGGTGGCAAGCCGAGGGTCGTAGACCGACCACGGCGAGCCGAGCGGCACCACCACGTCGTAGCGGACCAACTCGGGGAGGTTCGACGCGACGCCCGGGTCGTCGAAGCGGTCGCCAGGGACGATTTGGTGCGTCTCGATGTCGTAGCCATGGTCCACGAACCGCTCGGCCAGCGGGCCAGGAGGAGAGACGTGATCGTGCTGGAGGAACAGAACCGATGCCATGCCCGCATCGTCGCACACTCGCCCGACGGCGCTCCGCCCTCAGCTCGAAGGGGGCACCACGACCACCGGGCACGGGGGGTGGTGCAGGACCGCACGGGAGGTCGAGCCGACGAGCATCGACGACAAGGCCCCGTGGCCTCGGGAGCCCACCACGAGGAGCGATGCTCCCTTCGCCGCTTCGAGGAGCACGACGGGAGCGTGGCCGGCTCGAGCGACAGCTTCGACGTTGATGCCGTCGAGCTCGGCCTCACTGAGGATGTGCTGCAACGATTCTTTGGCGATGTGCTCGATCTCGTCCGCTTGGACGAGCACGGTGCCGGAGTACGGATCAGGGAAGGCCGCGTCGTACGCGCAGATGACCTCGAGGCCGAGACCGGTGACCTTCGCGTACCCGGCGGCCCAACGCAATGCGTTGAGGCTGTCTGGTGAACCGTCGACGCCGACCACGATGCGATCCTGAGCCATGGTGCTCCCCTTGTTGGTTCCTGCCACACTGTCGCGCACTTCGCGGTTCTAGGTTGGCGCCATGGAACTGCGGGTCCACGCCCACCCGGGCGCTTCACGGACCAAGGTGAGCGCCCCCCACGATCCGTCCCTCGAGGTCGATGCCTGCGTGTGGATCCCCGCCCGTGCCGTCGAGGGCGCAGCCAACACCGCGCTCGGCGCAGCGGTCGCTGCTGCCCTGGGCGTCCGACCCTCTGTGGTCACGGTCCGCTCGGGGGTGCGCAGTCGGTACAAGGTGCTCGACGTCCCCGAGGGCGCCACACTCAGCTTCTGAGGATCACCCGGGTGCAGCCTGCAACCATGCCCCCACTCGGCACAACCGCCGTCCTATAGTTGTAAGTGTAGTCTTACGCGACGCCGGCACCTCTGAGCAGAGCCCAATGAACCCGCCAAACCACGCACAATTGCGACGACACGCCCATGAGCAGGTGGGCCTCGCCACGGCCGCGATCGAACGCCACCGACACCTGGCACGCTCGCTCGGGGTCCAACTCAGCAACCATCGTGCCACTGCGCCAGGTTTCCCTCTCGCCGACCTGCACCTCATGGGGTCCGTGGCGTCTGGCACGGCCTTAGCCAGCCTGACCACCATCGACCTCGCGGTGTACGTCAATGCCGGTGAGGCACCGAGTTCCGACCGCTCGCTCATGCCCTGGCTGAAGGACCAGCTCGACTCCGTCGACCTCGGTCTCAACAACCCCACCCTTCAAGTCGACGAGCACGCAGTGCTGCTCGAGGCCGAGGACACCGACGCCGTGCTGCGGTTGTCCCCCTTGTTCTACGGGCGCAACGCCAATGGGTACGGCATCTTGGTGCTCCCGGACTCTGGTCGTCGGATCCTCACCTCGGTGATCCGTCACGCCGCGTACCTCGAAGACCACGTGGATCGGTTCGGCCAGGACTTGCTCTCGCTCATCCAGTTGACGAAGCACTGGGCGGCGCTGCAGCACCTCGAGAACCCCGAGTTCTGCCTGCCGTCGTTCATGATCGACCTGCTGTGGTGCCACCTGGCCGACCACGGGGCGCCAGTGTCGGACTACCAGTCGGGACTCGAGGCGTTCTTCGCGTGGTTGGTCCGCACCGAGCTGCAGCACCGCGTGACGACGTCGACCTTCATCGGACTCGACCGCCAGCCATCGGTCGGCGGCTCCTTGGTGGAGGTCCTGGACCCCGCCAACCCGGCCAACAACTTGGGAGCCATGTTCAGCGACGACGATCGGTCGGTCGTGCTCGAGCACGCCAGCCTGACGCTCGATGCGTTGTGCGAGGCCCGTTTCATCGACGATCCCGTCGATGAGCTTGGGTGCCTCGATGAGGTCGTCGGCATCGCCTCGGGGTGGGCGGCATGACCACCGTGGCTCCTGCACCACCGCGGCTGTCGGCCCCAGACGCCCATCGCCTCGCCGCCAAGGTTGCGGCGGACATGTTCCAATGCTCGCTGCTGTACGGCGAGCCCGGCGAGGATGCCATCGACCAGAACCGACTCGAGCTCGTGACGTTCTTGGTCGAAGGGCTCGTCGACCGCTACGAGTTTGGCTTCGTGAACCGATCCCACCAACGGGTCGTCTCGTGGCACTACCGCGTGACCGCTGCGGGAGATTTGCTCAGTGATCGACCCGGCGGGTTGTGCTCGACGGCGGACCTCGCCGACACCGCCTTGTTCAACCTGCTGTGGCCGACGGCCGCGTGGTTCGAGCTCTCCGAGCGGGAGCAGCAGGCACTGTTGGCTGCGTCGCACCTCGAGCGCCGACTGGTCGCTCCGCCCCACGATGGCGAAGGTACCTGGGTCGACCAGCGAACCTACGTCGCTGGTGCCACGGCGCTACGTCGCAGCGAGTTCGGCCCCCACTGAACCTCCTCGACGCCTCGCGACGAGCGAGGCATCGGCACAGGAGGACTACAGCGCTACAGGGCGACGTCGGAAGTACGTCCAGCTGACGAGGCCACCGGCGGCGATGATGCTCAGCACGATGGCGCCGACGTCGCCACCTGCGCTCACCACACTCTCGGGTTCGTAGCTGTAGGTGACGCACGGCGTCAGGACCACGTCGGTGGTTTCAATCAACGAAACCGAGCCCGACGAGGTCTGCTGGAGGGAGTTGATCGCAGCGGAGCCGGTCACCTGGAAGGTGGAGTTTCCCTCATAGGCGCTGAAGGCCGACGCCGGCACGGCAACCGAGCCCGAGATGGCATCCTTGGTGTCAGCAGGAGAGAAGGCGTTGGTGCCGTTGGGGAGCACGTGGTACTTCGACACCGGGAAGTTCGACGGCGGGTTTGGTCGCGTGCCGCCTCCGAGGGCGTAGTACTGCTCAGAGCCAGCCATGCCGACAGGGACCGAGGCAACTGCAGCTGGACCGAACCCCGTGCTCTGCGGATCACCAGGGTCGATGCCGTTCGTGAGCTGGGTGGTGCCAGGGCCGGTCATGAAGACGTTGATGGCCTCGAGGTCGGTGGCGTACCACTTGGCGCTCGGGTGGGAGTTGGTGGCAGAGAAGTGGTGAACGATGTAGGAGGTGTCAGGCGTCGTGTTGTCGTAGGACAAGGTGACCCCGGTGAGGGCATCTCCAGCGGGAACCTGGAACTGCGGCAGGAGGTAGTTGGTGACGTCGTTGACAGGGTCAACGGTGTCGGTGGGGTCCGTGCTCATCTCGTTGATGAAGTACGGGGGTGCCCCCGAGGGCGTGGGGTACGGCGTCGACGTGCAGAAGGTTTGCGTCTGCACCGCTCCGGTGGCACCTGCCTCAGGACCCGAGGACATGGTGGCGAAGCCTGCCGCTGCCAGCGCGGCGGTCACTGAGACCACGAGGCTCGTGCGCATCATCATCCTCCTTCGATCAATCCTGCTCGGCACCATCACCTACTCCTTGGAGGGCTCACCACCAAGATTGGCGGCGCACCGTTGTCCGATTCGGACTACAGCTGAACTTCTCCGTAGAGGAAGTCTAGTCCCTCCGAGCCGCGATTACGAAGCGAGGCCAATCACGTTCTCAGGATCGGCCGCTGCTCGAGGCGGTAGCGGGTTGGTTGCGCTCAGTCTGCAGCGTCGGCCAGAGCCTCGCCCAAGGACGGGTGGACCAACATCGACTCTTGGATATCGGTGACCTTGAGGCCGGCGGTGACGGCCAAGGCGATCACTGAGATCAACTCAGCGGCGTGCTGTCCCACGATGGAACCACCGAGCACCACACCCGTCGCGGGGTCAGAGATGATCTTCACGAAGCCGCGCGGGTCGTTGTTGATGAGCGCCTTCGGGGTCGACGCGAAGGGGACCTTGGTCACCCGGATCTTTCGACCCTCGGCGAAGGCGTCAGCCTCGGCCAGCCCCACGTCAGCAATCTCGGGCTCGGTGAAGATGGCCGACGCCGCCTTGTCGTAGTCGAGGTGCCGGTGTGCCACGGTGTGGCCAATCAACGCGTGCTCGGCGATCTTGCGGCCCTGCATCTTGGCCACCGACGACAGCGGGAGCTTGCCCGACAGGTCGCCTGCGGCGTAGATGTGCGCCACGTTGGTCTGGCAGTGGTGGTTGATGCCGATGAAGCCCCACGTGTCGCTCTCAACGCCGGCCGCCTCGAGGTTGAGGTACTCCGAGTTCGGGATGGAGCCGATCGCCAACAGGGCGTGGCTACCAGTGACGACGCGGCCATCGTCGCAGGTCACGGTGACCTCGTCGCCGTTGCGAACCACCGATTCAGCCCGAGCGCCCTTCAAGAGGTGCACGCCTCGACGCAAGAAGTCGTTCTCGAGCACCGCAGCCACCTCAGGGTCCTTGCTCGGCAGCACCTGCTCACGGCTCACGATGAGGGTGACCTTCGATCCAAGCGACGAGAACATGTGGACGAACTCGACGCCGGTGACACCAGAACCAACCACGATGAGGTGCTCGGGGAGCACCTTGGGCGGGTAGGCGTCTCTGGTGGTCAGGACCCGGTCACCATCGAGTTCCACCCAATCTGGGATCCTGGGCCGACTCCCGGTGGACAGCATGATGGCGTCGGCATGGAAGACCGAGGTCCCCTCATCAGTCGTGGCCTCAACCTCATGGGGGCCGAGCAGTCGACCGGTGCCGCGCACGATCTGGACGTTCTGCGAGCGGAGGATCTGCTCTTGGGCCATCGAGAGCCGTTCGGTGATGCCAGCGATGCGCTTGCCGAGGCGGTCGAAGTCGAGGTTCACCGCGACGTCGACCAGGCCGATCTCCTCGAGACGCCCGAGGTAGGACTTGGCACCACCGGTCGCGATCATCGCCTTCGACGGAATGCAGTCCCGAAGGTTGGCTGCCCCTCCGACGATGTCTCGCTCGATGAGCACCACCTCAGCACCGAAGCGAGCCGCATCGGTCGCTGCCTGGGTCCCCGCTGGGCCACCGCCCACAATCACAAATCGCATCGTCCATTCCTCCGACGTTCATTGTTCCACCTCTCGGGCGAGACGGAGTCCGTCCGCAGAACGCCCCAGCGACACCTCCTGAGCCACTAGGTTCGCCTCGACCCCGAGGAGAACGTCGATGCCGCTGGCACCCTGGCTGCGAATACTGCTCGCCGTCGGCGGGTTCACCATCCTCGTCGTGGTGCTCGACGCTGCCATCAGGACCTTCTTGCTGCCCAGGGCGGCGTCGGTGCGGCTGACCAGAGCCGTCTCGAAGGCCGTAGGCCGACCGTTCCTGCTCCTCGCAGGACCCCGACGGACAATGGCGAGGCGAGACCAGGTGCTCTCGCTGTACCCCTCGGTGCTCCTTTTCTCCCTCCAAGCGGTGTGGCTGGCGCTGACCGTGGTGGGATTCGCTGCCTTGTTCGTCGGCATCGGCGGTACCACGGTGGGCGACGGCTTCGAGGTCTCCGGTTCGTCGCTGTTCACGCTCGGCACCACCCCAGTCAGGGGTGCTGGCCAGCAGACCCTGGCCTTCTCCGAAGCTGGCATCGGACTGACCTTGCTCGCACTGCTCATCGCCTTCATCCCGAGCCTCTACTCGGCCTTCCAGCGCCGAGAGCTCGAGGTCTCGAGGCTGGCGGTGCGAGCTGGAACGCCCGCCACCCCATGGGGCATGCTCGAGATCGCCAAGAGCATTGGCGACTTCAGTCGGCTCGAGGAGGTCTGGGCCGACTGGGAGGTCTGGTTCATCGACGTCGCAGAGACCCACACCACCCACTCCATCTTGAACTTCTACCGATCTCGGTCGGCTGGGAAGAGCTGGATCGCCTCGGCGGCCACGGTCTTGGACGCCGCTGCGCTCTACAACGCTGCCGTCGACCTCGAACCATCGGTGGGGGCTGCGCTGTGTATCAGGTCAGGGTGGTTGGCGCTGCGGGAGCTGGCCGACGTCTTCTCGCTCCCCTACCCCACCGAACCAACCCGGGCCGACCCCATTGCGACTACTAGGGCCGAGTTCGATCTCGTCCTCGATCACCTCGAGGCCTCTGGGGTCCCCCTCATCGCCGACCGTGCCCAAGCGTGGGGCGACTTCGTCGGCTGGAGGGTCAACTACGACGCTGCGATCGAACAGCTGACCTCGTTCCTCTCCTACGAGCGTCTCGACTGGTCGAGCGTGGTCAACCGCCCGCTCCTTCCGCCCACCAACCAACGAGGGCAACGGTGAGCTCGCTCGAAGGGTCGCGAAAGAACGACCCATGCGCCGACACGAAGAGGCCATGGGCTTCGTCGCACCCCCGGGCCGCCTGGCGATGACCCCTGCGCGTGCGACCACGGCGGCAACCTTCGACGAGGTTGCTCGGGCCAACCTCGAGGCAGTGCGCCGCTACCTCGCCCGTCGGACGGGCTCGCTCGGCGTGGGAAGCGGTGACGCTGACGACCTCTTGGTCGAGGTGCTCCAAACCACCTGGAGGCGCTTCGAGGAGGTCCCAGAGGGCGCTGAGCTCCCGTGGATGCTGGGCGTGGCCAAGCGCGTCTTGGCCAATGCGCGTCGTCGGAGCGACAGTGCAAAGCGGATGATCGACAAGCTCCACGCCCCCCTCGGGGACCCCTCAGCAGAGGCGGTCGCTGTCGCCGAGCTGTCGGTGCGAGAGGCGCTGGCGTCGCTCTCGGCGACCGAGCGGGAAATCCTCGAGCTCAGCGCCTTCGAGGGACTCGGGCCAGCACAGTGCGCCGAGGTGCTCGGCATCTCGACCAACGCCGCCTCGATCAGGCTCCACCGCGCCAAGCAATCGCTGAGGAACTACCTCGAGGCGGCGAAAGAAGCGGACGGCGAGCGACACCACGTCGATGTACGCCAACCCAGACAGGGGGTGAATGATGCCGAAGGATGACGAACTCTTAGAGTGGCTACTGCGAGCAGACCCCGCCGCATCGCTCGCCCCGATGTCGAGCGATGCGGTCGACGCCTTGTTGACCTCGATCACCGGCGACGAGCACCTCGCCACTATTCGACCCATCACCAGTGCTCGGCAGATCCGGTATCGGATCGCCAGCCTCGGTGCGGCGAGTGCCGTCTTGTTGGCTGGAGGGGGAGCGGCCTTCGCCATGGCTGGCTCCGAGCTCGCCACCAGTGGTTCGGTGGCGATGGTGGCCGCAGACCACGCCCACACAGGGCTCCACGACCTCACCGCCATGACGGCTCCGACGACCCTGAAGTTGACCTCGCCGAGGGATCCGTCCCTCATGGCATCGGGTGGCGAAGGCTTGGTGAAGAGTCTCTCTTCAACCGTGGTGGTCAACCTCGGTGGTCCTCGCCCCGGCGTCCACGTGCAGGTGGTGTCGACGTCAGCCGGCGGGCGGTTCTCCCTCGTCGTCCTCCCCGCTGTTGCCTGCACCCGAGACCATCACGAACTCGGCGTCCTGTGTGCCCACTACCCCTCGGCCACCGTCGCCCTCGCTGCGGTTGCGCACCAGGGGCTTCAGGGCTTCAGCGTCCACGCCCTGGCGCAGCACTCCTCGGCGATGGAGTCGGTGGCCACTGCAGCGCTCACCAATGCCACCTCAGGTTCGACCGTCTCGATCACCGTCACCACCGTGGGCGGCTCCATCACCTCGATCACCGGGCGCTCGACGAACTAACGACGAGCACGGCTCGAGGGTTCAGCGGCGCTCGTCCTCACGGGGTGCCGCGTTCTTCGAGGACGCCTCTGCCGACGTCGATGGCGAAGTCGACCCGGTCCCAGCGCGCGATGACCGCGGTGCCGGAGACGGCGTCTCGCTCCTCGAGCGAGATCCACCCGAGCGAGAAGAGCTGGAACTTGAGCGAGAAGAGCCCGAACTCGAGCGAGAAGAGCTTGAGCTCGTCCGCGACTCTCCAGAGCGAGAGGAACCCGATCCCATCCTCGATGCTCCGGAGCGAGAGGAACCCGAGGAACGCGACGAGGACGAACTCGTTGACCTACTCGACGACCGAGAGGAGGACGAGCCCTTCGAACCACTCGAGGTCCGTGCCGAAGACGAGCCGGACGACGACGAGCGCTTCGGAGAGCCAGGTGCGCTCGCGGTCTTCTGCCGAGCGCCGAGCGCGACGGGGGCCGGCTTTCGAACTTTCGCCGCACGCCGAGCATCGGCGACGGCCAAGAGGCGCTCCTGCTCGTTCTTGAGGGGTAGCTCTCCTCGATGCTCAGCGCGGTAGCGCCGGAGCTCGTCATCGAGGGCGAGCCAAGGTCGACGGCTGAAATCCCAACGGAAGAGCTGTGGCTCGAGACCCTCGGCCTTGAGCACGTTCGCCATCTCGCTCACCGATGCCCTAAGGGATTCGGGAGCTTGGCCGATGAAGATCACCTTGCTGTCGAGGAGGATCTCAAAGATCCCGCGCTCGTCTGGCAGTTGGTCGATGTTCGATCTGACGAATTGGTACAAGCTGGTCTGCATGAGCTCCTCAGGATGCCTTCTCGGGCATCGAGCCGAAGGTTAGTGGTCTAGGGCGGAGAATCTTCGACGGGGCCTCAGATGGCGCCATCGACGCCGGCCCGCAGTTCGGCCACGAAGCGAGCTGCCCCTTCTGGACCCTGCCCTTCAGCGAGCCTCCGCACGAGCGCTGATCCCACCACCGCGCCATCGGCCGTGGACACCACCTGGCTCGCCTGTTCGGCGTTGGACACCCCGATGCCCATGCAGATTGGCAACCCGGTGTGCGGCCGCACCTTGGCGATGACCTCGAGACCTTCGTCTCCGAGGCTCGCCCGCTCGCCTGTCACCCCCATGCGTCCAACGGCGTAGACGAAGCCTTGGGCACGCTGGCAAATCTGCTCGGTCCGTGCGGCAGAGGTCGAGGGAGCCACGAGCAGGACGGTGGAGAGTTCGGCAGCACGGGCTGCGGTGGCCCACGGGTCGAGCTCCTCGAGGGACAGATCCGGCAGAATGACGCCGCTGACTCCCGCTTCGCGCAACCGCCCGGCCATCCGCTCGAGGCCGCCTCGGAAGATGAGGTTGTAGTACGTCATGACCACGAGGGGCACGCCGATGTCTGCTCCAGCAAGTTGCGCGAGCGCGCCCGCTGGCGTGGTGCCGCGTTCGAGGGACGTCAGTGCAGCTTGCTGGATGACGGGCCCGTCCAGAATTGGGTCCGAGAACGGCAGCCCAACTTCGATGGCGTCTGCACCTGCCTCAGCGATGGCCCGCAGGACGTCCAGCCAGTCCTCGCACTGCCCGGCCATGACGTAGGGGATGAGGAGCTTGCGCCCGCCGGCACGCCGCTCGTCGAGCTCGACCTGGAGTGGGTCCGCAGCCATCAGTGCTCGGCCCCCTCGAGCAGGTCCCGGACCTGGGCCACGTCTTTGTCCCCCCGACCTGAGAGGTTCAGCAGCACGGTGGAGCCGAGGGGAATCTCGCCGCCAACCTCGGCCACGATCCACGCCAGGGCATGGGCCGGTTCGAGGGCCGGAATGATGCCCTCAGTCTTCGACAGCAGCACCAGTGCATCGAGCACCGCCGCATCTCCTGCCGTGCCGTACTCCGCCCGTCCCGTGCGAGCCAAGTGGGCGTGCTCGGGACCAATCCCGGGGTAGTCCAGACCTGCGGAGATGGAGTGCGCTTCGGTGATCTGGCCGTGCTCATCTTGGAGCAACTGCGACATCATGCCGTGCAACACGCCGGGGATGCCGTTGGAGATCGCCGCTCCCCCAGCTGCCTCCACGCCAACGAGCCGACTCCTGGCGTCCACGAAGCC
>CAINFA010000001.1 GCA_903847955.1 uncultured Actinomycetes bacterium | reverse complement strand
CTCACCACCACGATGCCGCCGGCCACCCCGCTCTTGGCCGGCAGACCCACCTCGAGCATCCAGGCACCTGAGGCGTCGTACATCCCACACGTGGTCATTACCGCCAACACTCGAGCGGCGCAGGTGCGGTCCACCACCTCAACTCCAGTGACCGGGTTCGTCCCCCCATTGGCCAAGGTGGCAGCCATGATCGCCACGTCGGCGGCGGTCACCAAGGTGGCGCACTGGGTGATGTAGGCCAACAGTGCCTCTTCGACCTCGGCCTCGAGCACCCCCGCACCTTTGAGCAGCCACCCGAGCGCTCGGTTGCGCTCGGCGTGCTCGAGCTCGGAGGCCAGCACCTCGTGGTCCACCTCGAGGCGACGTCCGGCGAAGGCCGAGAGCACCTCGAGCACCCGCTCGATGCGCTCGGTGGTGGAGCTGGCCTCGACGAGGGAGGTGGTGACGATGGCCCCGGCATTGACGAGCGGGTTCGGCGGCCGGCCGGTGCCCGGCTCCAAGGTGGTGGCGTCGAAGGCTTCACCCGAGGGCTCCACCCCTACCTTGGCCCGCACCCCATCCCAGCCACGATCCGCCACCGCAAGCGCCAGCACGAAGGGCTTGGACATCGACTGGATGCTGAAGGCGTGGTCTGCTTCTCCGGCTCGGTAGAGGTTGCCACCCAAGCTGGCCAGTGCCAGCCCGAAGGGCTCAGGGTCGGCCCGGGACAGCTCGGGGATGTAGCTGGCCACCTCGCCCGAGCGGTCCTCGAGCAGCTGGGACCGGACCGTCTCTAAGGCAGAGGTGATGGGATCGAGCCACGAGGGCGGCAAGATTCCTTGGCTCTGGCCCACGTCCACGTGGCTACCCTAGGGGCGACCCCACCACGCTCGGAGCCCCATGACCTACTGCCTCGCCATGCGTCTCGATGAGGGCCTCGTGTTCCTCGCCGACACGAGGACCAATGCCGGTGTGGACAACATCGGGCACTACCGCAAGCTGCACACGGTCCACTCAGGCCACGATCGGTTCTTCGTGCTCGAGTCGGCCGGCAACCTGGCGACTACCCAAGAGGTGCTCGACCGCATCCACCGTGACCTGTCGACCAACGGGGATCACGAGTCGCTGGCCACGGTCAACCACCTCTTTGAGGCGGCGCTGTACATCGGGCGCCTCAACCTCGAGGTGGCGGCCTCGCACCGTGAGGGTCTCGGCGGCGCAGGTGGCACCGCCACCTTCATCCTGGGTGGCCAGGTCGGCGGCGAGGACCCCGACATCTTGCTGATCTACCCCGAGGGCAACTACATCCGGGCCTCGGACGACCAGCCGTTCCTGCAGATCGGCGAGACCAAGTACGGCAAGTACCTGCTCGAGCTGGCAGTGCGGCCCGACGTCGAGGCCATCACCGCCACCAAGATCGCCCTGGCGTCGATGATGATGACGGCCAGGGCGAACCTGTCGGTGGGCCCTCCCTACGACCTCGGGATCTACCTCAACGGCTCCTACGAGCTCGATGCGTTCCGCCTGACCGACGTCTCGCCCGTCATGCAGCACCTGGCCCAGATCTGGGAGGAGCACATGCTCCAGGCCTTCCGAGACCTCCCGGCGATCACCCGCGGAGATCTCGCCGCCAAGGACCTGGCGGAGCTAGCGGCCCGGGCTCAGAAGGTGACTGGCGACCAGTAGGGGCTCAGCTGAGCAGGCCGTCCTTGCCCGACTTCTTGGCCTTCTTGACCGCTCGCTTCTCTTGGAGGGACTTGCCGACCTTCTTCTGGGACTTCTGGTTAGGGGACTTCTCGGCCATGGTGGCTCCTTGGGTTGGTGAGGCTGTGACGAGGTTCAGCGGGTGAGTTGGGCGAGCAGCTGGTCGAGGTCGCACACGGCGACGCCGATCGACGAGTCGGCGATGCCGTAGGGAACGACGAGGTTGCCCTCGTGGACGAGCCCTCCGCAGGAGTACACGACGTTGGGGACGTAGCCATCACGCTGGGCGGCGCTGGCCGACAGCAGCGGTCGGTCGAGCCGGCCGAGCACCTTCGAGGGATCGTCGAGGTCGAGGAGCATGGCACCGATGGTGTAGGTCCGCATCGGCCCGACGCCGTGGGTGAGGGCCACCCAGCCAACGCTGGTGCGAATCGGCGAACCGCAGTTGCCCACCTGGATCGACTCGAACATCGCGGTGGATGGTTCGAGGGGGGTTGACGTGGTCCAGCGATGCCCGTCGTCGCTCGTTGCCAACGAGTTCGACTCCCGGTCGTGCCGGGAGAGCGCGAGGTGCCGACCTCCGACCAGCTCGGGGAACAACGCCATGCCCTTGTTCGTCGCGGCATCGCCGAGGAGGGGGGATGAGGAGAAGTGCTGCAGGTCATCGCTCTCGAGGAGCTGTTGGGAGACCTGGTGGCCGTCGTAGGCGGCGTAGGTGGCGAGGTAGCGCGCCGTTTCGTCGAAGTGACATCGCACCATTCGGCAGTCCTCGATGCCCCGTGCCTCGGCGCCAGATGCAGGCATCAGCACCCGCCGAGAGAGCGCGACCTCGTGCGAGAAGCTGACCGACCAGTGGCGCTCGGCGTAGCTCTGGAGTCGCTCGGCGGTGGCGTTGGAGGCAATGGGGTTGTCCGGCTGCCAACGCAGCTGTTGGAGCGCATGGCCGAGCTCGTCGACCGAGAAGCTCGTGCCGAGGCGATCGAGCACGCTGGCGGCGGACTCGCCGTCTTGGCCGACCGTGGCGAGGTAGTGGTGGAAGCTCGCCCGATCGAGCATCTGGGGCACCCGCGTCCCCTCGACCGGGCCCGGCTCAGGGGCGTCGATTTGGCAGGTTCCGTCAGCGTCGACGACCCCGGAGCGGAAGCTGATGCTCGAGAGGTGGCCTTCGCCAATGCTCCGGATGGTCATCGCTACCCGCAGCGATCCAGGCGTCAGATTGGCTTGGCTTGGGTGGGGAACCATCGAGGGGTTGCAGATGGCTGCGCCCTCGATACTCTGCTCGCAGGTGAACGCCGCCCCGAGCAGTTGCAGACGTTCGTCGGAGAGCTCTCCAGCCCCGATCACCCGGGCGGCGATGGTGGTGCCATGACGACGCAGGATGGCGCCAAGGTCCCCGTGGCGATCGCCGAACTCCTCGACGATGTGCGCCAGTGCGGGCGCAACCTCTCCCACGTCGAGCCCGAGGACCCGACCTGCCACGCCGGTTCGCTTGGGATCTTCCACCCCGGCGAACTCTTGACCGGGGACGAAGAGTCGAGCCAGCACCCGAGCGGGGTCGGCCTGGAGCACGATGCCAGTGTCTTCTGCGAGGGCGCTAGGCATCTTGGCCGATGTTCCGGCACCGCAGGGTGTGCTGCAGCGTGGCGATGAGCGCGAGGGTTGACTCCGCGCCGTGGTTGAGGTTGGCGCCGGAGGGGGTGAGCCCGTCGTAGGCGCCACCCGTGGTGGCATCGATCATCGAGCACCCAAGGTCGTTGTGCCCCTCGAACCAGTTCGCCGCTCGCTCGAGGGTCACCATCCACTCGGCCTCTGCGGTTGAGGTGAAGGCTCGGGCACAGGCGCCAGCAAGGGCAGCGAGCTCGATGGGCTGCTGGTCGAACCACGGTCGCGGGGTGCCAGCTCTGGCGCCGGTCGAGGGTGTCACCGAGAGGTGGTCGCCATTCGTCTCGTGCGCGACCAGCCAGCGCAGGAGGTCGAGTCCAGCCCGGGTCATCCACTCTCGCCCTAACGCCTGGCCGATGGCGAGCATCGCCTCAGGGATCACGCCGTTGGCGTAGGAGAGGCGGACTTCGGGCCACGCCCAGCAGGCGTCGGCGTCTCTGGCGATGAGGGACCGCTGCGCGAACTCGAGGAACCGTCGGGCACTGTCGTGGTCGGGGTAGGCCTCGAGCACCGCGGCGGCACCAAGCGCGCCGAAGGCGAGCGTCCGACGGTGCGGCGACCGGTGGCGAGCCGCGGCGTCGAAGGCGGTGAGGGCTGCTGCGCGCATGGCGGCGGTGGGCGCGCAGGCAGCCGCGGTACCCATGGCCCACACGAACCGACCCCAGCAGTCCTCGACCGATCCCACCTCATCCCAGTGTCCTTCGATGCTGCAGCGATTGCGAACGAGTCCGTCGGCGGTGAGCGAGGTCAGCAAGAAGTCGAACGCCACAGCCGTGATGCGCTCGACGTCCTCGCTTGGGCCGGAGGGATCCTCCAGGCACACGAGGAGTGCCCTCGCCACGTCGTCAACGCAGTAGCCCTCGGCAGAACGAACCATGTGGTGGTCGGTGTGCTCGAAGATACCGACATCGTCGGTCAACGACGCGAGGTGGTGGAACGCTCGGGCGACCGTCGTCATCGGCGCGATCCCGCCAGGGTGCGACTGGCATCGACGGCGGCGGCGGCCTTGAGGTACTGCTCGGCCACGGTCCTCCACTGCAGCGAGGGGGCGAGAGCGGTGGCTGCCCTCGACATGGTGTCGAGCAGGCTTGGAGCGGCGAGGAGTCGACGGAGCTCGGCGGCGATGGCCATCGGGTTCGCCCGATCGACGAGCACGCCTGCCCCTCCGCTCAGCAACTCGATGGCGTGGGGGAAGTTGGTCGACAGCACCGGCTTTCCCGCCCCCAGCGCGTCCACGAGGACCCCCGAGGTGACCTGGTCGATCGAGTCGTAGGGGAGCACCACGAGCGAGACCTGGCGGAGCAGGGCATCGAGATCGTTTGGTGCGAGGTAGCGCTGGTCGAAGTGGACCGAGGAAGCCAGCCCGAGGTCGGCCACCTTGTCCATCAGCATGTTCCGGTAGGCCTCCCCCTCGTGTGCCAACACCTTGGGGTGCGTCGCGCCGGCAATGCGGTAGTGCACCTTGGCGGCGTCGTGACCGAGCAGGGCCAGGGCATCGAGCACGTTCTCGACGCCTTTGCCGGGACCGAGCAGGCCCCAGGTCAACAGCGACAGGGTGCCGTCCTGGCGGAGATCTGGGAGTTGGGGTCGAGTTGCGGCACCGTGGGGGATGACCACGACGCAGCCAGGGTCGACGTCGTAGGCCATGGTGAGTCGGCGTTGTGCCCAGTGCGACATCACGACGACGACGGCAGCGTCGAGGCACAACGCCTCGAGGATGCGGCGCTGGTCCGGGGTGGGGCAGGACAGGACGGTGTGGGCCACCACGAGCAATGGCGAGGTCGTGGCCCCAGAGAACGCGAGCACCTCCTCGCCGCTCGGTCCACCCCAGATGCCGTACTCGTGCTGGAGCACGACAACGTCGGCTTGGTTGGCCACCTTGAGGGCAGCAGAGGTCCTGAGCGGCTGACCCTCGATCAGCACCGCAGCGCGCGTCGCACTCGTTGGCGCAGCCTCGGACAACTCGACCTCATCGACGCGTGCACCGATGCTGCGCAACGCCTCGGTGAGGTGCTCGGCGAACGTAGCAATCCCACAAGGGCGGGGAGGGAAGGTCGACACCATGGCGATGCGGACCTGAGGGCTGTGGTTCGGGGGATGACGAGTGATGACGGACTCCTCTGACTTGCTCAGTCGAGGCGTCGGGCCTACGTGAGGCAGAACCTTGCGGTCCACTGCTCACTCGAGGCGACTCTCCCAAGGGGGTGCACTCTGAGCGTAGTGGCAATGACCGGCGATGCGCAGGGGAGAAGGTCCCGACCACGGTGAGTACGATGGAGGGGTAGGCCAACGAGTCGTGGAGGACCCCCGTGCCAGCAACCGTGGTCGTCGGCACCCAGTGGGGCGATGAGGGCAAGGGCAAGCTCACCGACCTGTTGGCCAAGGAGATGGACGTCGTCGTCCGGTACCAAGGTGGACACAACGCCGGGCACCGCATCGTGGTCGACGGCGAGGCCTTCGCG
Source organism: uncultured Actinomycetes bacterium (assembly GCA_903847955.1). GTDB lineage: Bacteria > Actinomycetota > Acidimicrobiia > Acidimicrobiales > RAAP-2 > CAINFA01. Next base: position 24,372 of record CAINFA010000001.1, on the reverse strand, counting down.
CTCCAGCTGGTCCCCTCAGGGGTGCTCTACCCCACGGTGACCCCGGTGATTGGCAACGGCGTGGTGGTGGACCCGGGCGTCTTGCTCCACGAGGTCGACGTGCTCGAGTCCAAGGGCGTGGACACCTCCGCCCTCATGGTCTCGGGCAACGCCCACCTGATCATGCCGTACCACCAAGAGCTCGACCGGGTGACCGAGCGGTACCTCGGGAAGAACGCGCTCGGGACCACCAAGCGAGGGATTGGCCCTGCCTACGCCGACAAGGCCACCCGGGTGGGGCTGCGGGTGCAAGACCTGCTCGACGAGAAGATCTTCCGCCAGAAGCTCGACGTGGTGCTGATGGAGAAGAACGCCGTCTTGGCCAAGGTCTACAACCGACTTCCAATGGACGCCGAGGAGATCGCCGAGCGCTACCTCGGCACCTACGCCCCGAGGATCGCCCCCATGATCGCCGACACCGTGGGCTTCGTCCACGACGCCTTGGCTGCGGGGCGCAACGTGCTGCTCGAGGGTGCCCAGGCCACCTTCTTGGACCTCGACCACGGCACCTACCCCTTCGTGACCTCCTCGAACCCGGTGGCGGGCGGTGCCTGCACCGGCAGTGGGCTCGGGCCGAGGGACATCTCCTCCATCGTCGGCATCGCCAAGGCCTACATCACCCGGGTCGGGGCCGGACCGTTCCCCACCGAGCTCGACAATGAGCTCGGTGACCTCTTGGTTGAGCGAGGCCATGAGTTCGGGACCAACACCGGTCGTCGTCGTCGCTGTGGCTGGTTCGACGCGGTGCTCGCTCGCCAGGCGGTGCGGCTGAACTCGCTGACCGAGATTGCCCTCACCAAGCTCGACGTGCTCGACACCTTCGACACCGTCAAGGTGTGCGTGGCCTACGAGGCCGATGGCGTCCGCTACGAGTACCCGCCGTACCACCAGTCGGTGCTGCACAAGGTCACCCCCATCTACGAAGAGCTCCCCGGCTGGGGTCAGGACCTGACCTCGGTGACCTCCCTCGAGCAGCTCCCCGAGGCGGCCCGTGCCTACGTGGCCTTCTTGGAGCGTCAGATCGGCGTGCCCATCCGACTGGTGGGCGTGGGTCCGGGCCGCGAGCAGTTCCTGGCCTTCCACGAGGCGTGACCTCGCCCATCGTCGTCGTGGGCCAAGGAGGGCGAGAGCACGCCCTGGCCCTTGGGCTCTCCGCCAGCGCACCGGTGGTGGTGGTCCCGGGATCACCGGGGATGCGCACGGCACCGACGGCCGGGTTCGGCGTCACCATCTCAGCAGGTCCCCTCAGCGCACTCCATCCCTCCTTGGTGGTGATTGGCCCCGAGCAGCCACTGGTCGACGGGCTGGCCGACGCGCTGCGGGCCGAAGGGCTCCTCGTGGTGGGCCCAGGAGCCGACGGCGCGCAGCTCGAGGGATCCAAGGCCTTCATGAAGGAGCTCTTGGTGGAGGCCGGCGTGCCAACGGCGCGCCACGGCACCTTCACCGACGTGACCGCAGCCCTCGAGTTCCTCCACACCATGGCCCCGCCCTACGTGGTCAAGACCGATGGCCTGGCGGCGGGCAAGGGTGTGCTCGTGACCATGGACCTCGAGGAGGCGACCGCGGACGTCGAGGCCAAGCTGGCCGGCACCGCGTTCGGCCAGGCGGGCTCCACCGTGGTCATCGAGGAGGGGCTCGTCGGCGAGGAGTGCTCCCTGCTCGTGCTGTGCGATGGGACCAAGGTGGTGCCGTTGTGCGCGGCCCAGGACTTCAAGCGTCTCGGTGATGGCGATGCCGGCCCCAACACCGGGGGCATGGGGGCCTACTCACCCATGGCCGGGATCGAGGCGGCGACCACCGCCATGCTGCTCGAGCGCTGCGTGACCCCCTTGGTCGAGGCCATGGTCCGCCGGGGCATCGACTACCGAGGCGTGCTCTACGCCGGGTTGATGCTGACTGCGGAGGGACCGAAGGTCATCGAATTCAACGCCCGCATGGGTGACCCCGAGACCGAGGTGGTGGGGCCCCGGCTGGCCACCGACCTGGCCCAGCTGCTCACCGAGGTGGCGGAGGGGAACCTGCGCAGCGAGGTGGTCCTCCGGCCCGAAGCGGCGGTGTGCGTGGTGCTGGCCGCCAAGGGCTACCCCTCCGCCCCCGAACGCGGTGCGGTGCTCTCGGGGCTCGGTCCCGATGGCCAGCTCGGCCAGCCCCTCGAGGGGGTCACCATCTACCACGCTGGCACCACCACGGGACCAGATGGCCAGGGCTTCGTGGTCAACGGTGGGCGGGTGCTCGTGGTCACCGCCACCGCCCCCACCCTCAGTGCCGCTCGAGCCCAGGCCTACGCTGCCGTGGCCCAGGTGCACTTCGAGGGCATGCAGTTCCGCAGCGACATCGCGGCGATCGCCGCCGACAGAGAGGACCCGCAGTGATCCCCCGCTACGCACCCAAGGAGATGGCCGCGCTGTTCAGCGACGAGGCCCGCATGGCCACCATGCTCGAGGTCGAGCTGCTGGCTGCGGAGGGTCTGGCCGCCATCGGCCAGGCGCCGAGCGACGAGGTAGCCGCCGCCCGCCGTCTGGCACCGGTGGTCGACGCCGCCTTCGTCGAGGCGGTCAACGAGCGGGAGCTGGTCACCAACCACGACGTGGCCGCCTTCGTCGACGTGGTCCAGGCTGCCATTGGCCAACCCGCAGGGAGCTGGGTGCACTTCGGCCTCACCTCCTCCGACGTGGTCGACACCGCCCTGTGCGCCACCTTGACCAAGGCCACCGACCTCCTCCTCGAGGCCCAGCGAGGCCTGGTCGAGGCCTTCGCCACGAGAGCCCGTGCGCTGTCGCAGGTGGTAGTGCTCGGGCGCACCCACGGCATGCACGCCGAGCCCACCACCTTTGGCGCCAAGTTCGCCCTCTTCGCCCTCCAAGCCGAGCGGGACCGGGTCCGACTCGAGCGAGCTCGTGAGGCCATCGCCGTGGCCAAGCTGTCCGGAGCGGTGGGGACCTACTCCAACATCGATCCCCGGGTGGAGGCCCACGTGGCCCAGGCGCTCGGTCTGGTGGCGGTGCCTGCCACCCAGGTGATCGCCCGAGACCGCCACGCCGAGTGGCTCTACGCCCTGGCCTCCATTGGCGCCACCATCGAGCTCTTCGCCACCGAGGTACGCCACCTGTCCCGCAGCGAGCTCGGTGAGGCCGAGGAGCCGTTCGGCAAGGGCCAGAAGGGCTCGAGCGCGATGCCCCACAAGCGGAACCCCATCTTGTCCGAGCGGCTGTGCGGCATGGCCCGGGTGCTGCGGGGCTACCTCTCGGCCGGCCTCGAGGACGTGGCGCTGTGGCACGAGCGGGACATCTCCCACAGCTCAGTCGAGCGCATCGTGCTACCCGACGCCGCCACCCTCTGCTACTACATGGTCCAGAAGGCCACGGGGTTGGCCTCGGGGCTGGTGGTCAACGAGGAGCGGGCGCGCTACAACCTCGAGGTGGGCTCGCTTGGCCTCGTGTTCTCCCAGTCGGTGCTCTTGGCCTTGGTGGACGCGGGACGCTCGAGGGACGAGGCGTACCGCATCGTCCAGCGTGACGCACGAGCGGCCATGGAGGCTCGGAGGCACCTGCGTGCGGTGCTCGAGGAGGATCCCGAGGTGGAGCTCTCCGCCGCCGACCTCGACCGGGCCTTCGACCTCGACCGGGTCATGGTCCACGCCCAAGCCCACGTCGAGTCCCTCGGTGACCTCGGGGTGGCGAAGTGAGCCTGCTCGGTCTCGACCTCGTCCACCAGGGCAAGGTGCGAGACGTCTACGCCGTCGGTGACGACAAGCTGCTCATGGTGGCCTCGGACCGCCTGAGCGCCTTCGACGTGGTCATGGCCGAGCCGGTGCCGAACAAAGGTCGGGTGCTCACCGCCATGACCGCCTTCTTCACCGAGGAGGTGGCCGACGTGGCCCCTTCGGCCACCATCGCCTTCGACCCTGCCGGCATCGAGGCGGTGGTGCCGGGCTTCGGCTCGCACCCCGAGCTCTTCGGCCGCACCATGCTCGTGTGGAAGGCCGAGATGCTGCCCCTGGAGTGCATCGTGCGAGGTCGGCTGGCGGGCCAAGCCGCCCAGGAGTACCTCGCACATGGCACCATCCACGGCGAAGCCTTCCCCCCTGGCCTCGAGTTGGCCGCAGCCTTCGACGAGCCGGTGTTCACCCCCTCCACCAAGGCGGCGGTGGGTGACAAGGACGAGAACATCTCCTTCGACCAGGCCGTTGGCATCGTGGGCGAAGCCTTGGCCGAAGAGGCCCGAGCGCTCTCCCTCGAGGTCTTCCGGCGGGCCGAGGCCCGAGCGGCCAAGAGTGGGCTCATCCTGGCCGACACCAAGTTCGAGCTGGGACTCCTCGATGGTGCGCTCGTGCTGTGCGATGAGGTCTGCACGCCGGACTCCTCGAGGCTGTGGCCGACAGACGCCGTCGTGCTGGGCCAGACCCCACCCGCCTTCGACAAGCAGCCCTTCCGGGACTGGCTCGAGGCGCTCGGCTGGGACAAGCAGCCCCCGCCGCCGCCGGTCCCACCCGAGATCATCGAGGTCACCGCTGAGCGGTACGTGGCGGCGTATGAGAAGGTGACGGGCCGCTCGCTCGAGGACTGGTACGGTCAGGCGCCATGAGGTTCGCCGCCACCGTTGAGGTGCAACTCCGTCCCGGCATCGCTGACCCTGAGGGTGCCACCATCGACAAGGCCATCGCTGCCCTCGGCATCGCTGGGGTCTCAGAGGTGCGCGCTGGTCGCTGCTTCCGCTTCACCGTCGAGGCGGAGGACCTCGCTTCGGCCGAGGAGGTGGCGGACTCGCTCGGTGAGCGCTTGCTCTCGAACCCTGTGATCGAACGCCACCTCACCACCATCGAGGCGCTGGGATGAGCATGCGGGTAGCGGTGGTCACCTTCCCGGGCACCAACTGCGAGCACGACGCGATCCAAGGCCTTGAGGCCGTGGGCGCCGAGGCGGTGTTTTGGTGGCACACCGAGACCTCCCTCGACGGCATCGACGCGGTGGTGCTCCCCGGTGGCTTCGCCCACGGCGACTACCTCCGACCCGGTGCCATCGCCCGCTTCTCGCCGGTCATGGCTGCGGTGGCGGACTTCGCTGCCCAGGGTGGACCGGTGGTGGGGATCTGCAATGGCTTCCAGGTCCTGACCGAGGCCGGGCTGCTGCCTGGTGCCCTCCAGAAGAACGCCCAGCTCACCTTCGCCTGCCAGCCCTGTGGGCTCGAGGTGGCACAGACCAGTTCGGTGCTCACCCGAGGCCTCGAGATCGGCCAGCACCTCGAGATCCCCATCAACCACTTCTCGGGGAGCTACGTCTGCGACGAGGCCACCCTGGCGTCGCTCGAGGCCAACGACCAGGTGGTCCTCCGCTACCGCCAGAACCCCAACGGTTCGGTGGCCAACATCGCCGGGATCTGCAACGTGGCGGGCAACGTGGTGGGCCTGATGCCCCACCCCGAGCGGGCCATCAGCCCATTGCTCGGCTCGAGCGACGGGCTGCACCTGCTCGGCAGCTTGGTCTCGAGCCTCCCCGCCCACCGCTGAGCACCACCAAGGGCACCCACGAGGTGCAGGTCGAGCCAGGAGACCTCAAGCTTGCCCAGCGCGATGCCGTGACGTCGTGGTGCCCCCGGGGGCACCACCGAGCTAGGCCCGGCGGGTGCGCTTGACGCCAGCAGCCTTGAGGACCGCGGCGTCGACGCCCATCTCTCTCCAGGTGCCGTACTCAATGCCCTTGCGCTCGGAGTAGGAGGCAGCCACGGCCACGAAGCCGGCCTCGACCTCGGTGAGGTCGATGGTCTCGGTCAGCTGACTGCGCTCGAGCTCGAGGTCCTTGCGCTCTTGGAGCAGGCTCAGCCGGGTGAGGGCGTCGGCCTCGTCGAGCAGAAGTTCGACCTCAGCCAGGCGGGCGTCGATGGAGGACTCGGTGCGACGACGGCCACGGCGGGGCTTGTTGGCGGTGAGCGCCTCGAGGTACCGACGGACGGCGAGCGATTCATTTCGCCCTTGGGCCAGTGCGGACTTGTGGTCATCAGACATCTTCTTGGTCGCTGCAGCGGCTCGTGCCATGGGGTCTCCCGGTGAATTGTGTGCGAGCCATATTCTCTCTTGGCTGCGGTTCTATTGTGGCATCAGCATAGCAAGGGTCCTCATCAAACACGCGAGGTTTCGTTCGAGATTTTGGACCAAAGAGCAACCGAAGTACTGACACTATTTTCTGCTCTGGAGAGGATTACCTCAGCCGTACATCTCCTCAGAGAACGAAGGTGGATCGAGGTGTTTGACACCCCTGAAGGTTTCGGGACCATGTCCCCCCTGCTCAGCGTCCTCTCAGGAGGGGGCAACCCGCGGCGATGCGGAACGCGTCCACCACAATGTTGCGTGCTTCGAGGTGCTGACTTTCGTGACGTACACCAGGTCGCGCTGGACAGATGTCAGGCTGAATGTTGTCCAACCAAGGACCGATGATGATGGATGAGGAGGCCGACGTGGCGGAGAGCAACCAACGAGCAACGCAGCGCCGTGTTGCGGTGCTGTGCGTCGTCGTAGCGAGTGTGACCGTGGCGTACTGGCTGGCGTGGTTCGCCCACCGATCGCTCGTGGCATCGTCGACGTCGGCCACCTACGTCGGCTTCGAGCAAGCGTTCCCCCTCGCCGATGGGTGGTTGGTGGTGTGCCTCTTGGCCGCAGGGCACACCTTGTGGAGGGGGCAGCGCCAGGCCGTGCTGTGGCTCCTCATGGGGGGTGGCGCGGGGATCTACCTCTTCGGCATGGACGTGCTCTACGACCTCGAGCACGGCACCTGGACCTCGGGGACCAACGGGCTCGTGGAGCTCGGCATCAACCTCGCCACCATTGGGATCTCCGCACCGCTCGTGTGGTGGACGTGGACCCACCGACGAGCGCTCGATCCCCCCGGTCACCCCAGCGACCAGCACTAGCCTCAGGAGATGGCCGACGAGCAGAGCACCGTCCCCCTCCACCGCCAGCTTGGGCTGACCGACGCCGAGTACGACGAGGTGGCCCAGGTCCTCGGGCGCACGCCGAACGACCTCGAGTTGGCGCTGTACTCGGTGATGTGGTCCGAGCACTGCTCGTACAAGTCGAGCCGAATCCACCTGCGTCGACTCCCCACCACCGGTGATCGGGTCCTCGTCGGCCCGGGCGAGAACGCGGGGGTGATCGATGCAGGCGATGGCATCGCGCTGGCCATCCGCATCGAGAGCCACAACCACCCCTCGGCCATCGAGCCCTACCAAGGGGCCGCCACCGGGGTAGGGGGCATCCTGCGGGACATCTTCACCATGGGGGCTCGACCCATCGCGGTCATGGACCCCCTGTTCTTCGGACCACTGTCTGAGCCCCGCCAGCGCTGGTTGTTCGACGGCGTGGTCGCTGGGATCTCGGGGTACGGCAACTCGGTGGGCGTGCCCACCGTCGGGGGCGAGCTGACCTTCGACCCCTGCTACGCGGGGAACCCCTTGGTGAACGTGCTGTGCCTCGGTGCACTGCCCACCGAGCGCCTGGTCTTGGGCATCGCCTCGGGCACGGGCAACCTGGCGGTCCTGCTCGGTTCGACCACGGGGCGCGACGGCATCGGTGGGGTCTCGGTGCTGGCCTCGGCCGGGTTCTCTGAGGAGACCGAGGACACCAAGCGCCCGAGCGTCCAGGTGGGAGACCCCTATGAGGAGAAGCGCTTGATCGAGGCCTGCTTGGCGCTGCTCGACGAGGGTCTCGTGGTGGGCATCCAGGACCTCGGTGGGGCCGGGCTGGTCTGCGCTACCTCCGAGACGGCCGCTCGGGGTCGGGTGGGCATGGACGTCGACGTGACCGCCGTGCCACTGCGTGAGGCGGGCATGGAGCCCTGGGAGATCATGACGAGCGAGTCCCAAGAGCGCATGCTCGCCATCGTCACCCCCGCCAACCTCGAGCGAGTGCTCGAGCTCTGCGGACGCTGGGAGGTGCGGGCGACGGTGGTGGGCAAGGTCACCGAGCCTGACCTTGGTGCCAATGGTGAGCCCGTTGGGGTGCTGCGGATTCGCGACGGCTTCGACGGCGAGGTGCTGGCTGAGGTGCCCGCAGCCAGCCTGGCCGACGACGCTCCCCTCTACGACCGCCCGCTCTCGGCTCCGGTTGACCTCGAGGCTCGTCGGTCCGAGGATCCCGCAGCGGTGGGTTCGGACGACCTCTCGGCCGACCTCGTGGCGCTGGTGCGAGACCCGGCCGTCGTCTACCGCCGCTACGACCACCAGCTGTTCTTGAACACCGTGGTTGGACCCGGTGCCGATGCCGCCCTCTTGCGGCTGGCAGGACCCGGGTTGCCACCCTCAGAGCGCGGCATTGGGCTCAGCACCGACTCCAACCCGCGCTGGTGCTCGATTGATCCCCGGCATGGCACCGCGCTCACCGTGGCCGAAGGCATCGCCAACCTGGCCTGCGTCGGGGCATCGCCGGTGGCAGTGGTGAACTGCCTGAACTTCGGCAACCCCGAGCACCCCGAGGTCATGTGGCAGCTCTCTGAGGCCGTCGACGGGTTGGCCGAGGCCTGCAGAGCGTTCTCGACGCCGGTCATTGGTGGCAACGTCTCGCTCTACAACGAGTCTTCGGGGCGCGACATCGACCCCACGCCAGTGCTCGGGCTGCTCGGGCTCACCGAGCGCCTGCAGACCCCGCCTCCGGGCCTCGGCCTCACCGAAGGACACCACGTCTTCGTCGTGGCTGTACCGGGGGCAGAGCGCTCGCTCGGTGGCTCACGCTGGGCCCGAGAGCGCCACGGCAGTACGGGTGGCACCTTGGCGCACCTCAACTATGCCGGGCACCTCGAGTTGTGCGCGCTGGTGGCCTCGTTGGTGGCAACGGCCACCGCGGGTGGGGCACCGGTGCTCTCCGCGGTCCACGACGTCTCTGGCGGTGGGCTGGCCGTGGCGGTGGCCGAGATGGCCATGGCTGCAGGGGTGGGGCTGACCAGTGACGCCGCCTTTGACCTCGAGGCGCTCTTCGGTGAGGGCCCGTCTCGCTTCGTCGTCGCCACCGCGGACCCCGCAGCGCTCGGTGCGGCCCTCGAGGGTCACGACCTGGTGCTCGAGCCGATCGGGATCGCCGGTGGCTCCTCGGTGCAGTTGGGCCCGCTCGGACCGGTCGAGCTCAGCACCTTGGCTGACGCCGCCACTGCAGCGCTCGCCGGCTGAACCTCAGCGAGCGGGCCGAGCCGCCTCAAGCGCCTCGAGCAGCTGGTCGGGGACCATGAGCGCACCGCGACCGGTGCCAATGGACAGGTCAGGCTTCTTCGAACCGTGGTAGTCCGAGCCGCCGGTAGCCACCATGCCGAGGCGCTCGGCCAGGTGTCCCACCTCGGTGATCTGCTCGGGGCTCCACGAGCCGTAGTAGACCTCGACGCCGTCGATCCCCTCGGTCCGCAAGGTGGTCAGCTTCTGCTCGAGGACCGAGCCGGTCCACCCCATGTTGCGCAGCGGGTGGGCCACCACGCAGACCGCCCCTGACTGATGCGCGGCCTCCGCCACCGCACGGGGGGCGAGGTGGGCCTTGGAGACGTAGAAGGGTCCCCCGTCAGCCAAGAAGCGGTCGAAGGCGTCTTGGATGGAACTGGCGTGGCCCAGCTCCACCAGGACCTCGGCGAAGTGCGGACGGCCGAGACCCTCGGGGCTGCCGGCCTTGGCTAGCAGCGCCTCGGTGCTGACCTCGATGCCGCCGGCGTGGAGCTTGGCGATCAGCTCGAGGTTGCGGTTGGCCCGATCTTGACGGAGTCCACCGAGGAGCGCCTCGAGGGGGGAGGGGCCTTCGGGGACGAAGTAGCACAGCAGGTGCACGCTCTGGCCTTCGAACAGGGCCGAGACCTCGCAACCTCGGAGGAACCCGAGGCCGGCTGCCTCCGCTGCGGCTCCTGCCCGCTCGAGGCCTTCGAGGGTGTCGTGGTCGGTGAGGGCGATGGTGGTGAGCGCCTCGCCTGAGGCCGACCGAGCAGCAGCAGCGAGCGCCACCAGCTCCTCTGGGCTGTCGCTGCCGTCAGAGCAGCTGGAGTGCAGGTGGAGGTCGAGCATGTCGTGAGGCTACAAGTCCACCGTCGTGCAGCGAGGAGTCCGTGGTGGCTGTGGAAGACTCAGGAAGTCATGGTGACCCTGCTGACGAGATGGCTCGAGTCGACGTCGAGCCACTGCTGGGGGACCTCGAGGTGAGGGAAGCCTGCGGGGTCTTCGGCGTCTACGCCCCGGGCCGCTCGGCCGCGCACCTGACCTTCGACGGGCTCTACGCCCTCCAGCACCGGGGGCAGGAGTCCGCTGGCATGGCCGCTTCGGACGGCACCGCCCTCACGGTGGTGAAGGACATGGGCCTCGTGGCCAGCGTCTTCGACGAGCGCAAGCTCTCGGCCCTCAACGGCTCGCTCGCCATTGGCCACACCCGCTACGCCACCCACGGCCACTCGGACTGGGTCAACGCCCAGCCGGTCTACGCCTCCTCCGCTGCCATTCCTGGTGGCTTCGCCATGGGACACAACGGCAACCTCACCAACACCGACGAGTTGGCGGCCGAGGCGGGGATGCTGCCGGGGTTCGGGCTGGCCGACACCGGGGTGGTGGCCGAGCTCATCGTGGCGGCGTGCGAGGCGGTGGCCGAGGGCGAGGAGCCCGACCTGCGTCCCGCCCTGCGCCAGGTGCTCCCCCAAGTGGAGGGGGCCTTCTCCTTCGTCTTCCTCGACGCCACCCACCTCTACGCCATCCGAGACGCCCATGGCTTCAGGCCGCTGTGCCTCGGTCGCTTCGGCACCGAGGAGGCGCCGACCGGATGGGTCTTCGCCTCAGAGTCCCCCGCCCTCGATGTGGTGGGGGCCACCTTCGTCCGTGAGCTGGAGCCCGGTGAGCTGGTGATGATCGACGCCTCGGGCGTGACCTCCGAGCAAGTGCTCGACCGGGTGAGCGACGAGAAGTTGTGCATCTTCGAGTTCGTCTACTTCGCTCGACCCGACGCCCAACTGCACGGCCGCGAGGTGCACGGCACCCGGCGGCGGATGGGTGAGCTGCTGGCCATCCAAGCGCCGGTCGAGGCCGACCTCGTGATGGGCGTGCCGGACTCGGGGGTGCCGGCCGCCGAGGGCTTCGCCCGGGCCTCTGGCATCCCCTACGGCCAAGGCTTGGTCAAGAACCGCTACATCGGTCGGACCTTCATCGCCCCCGACCAAGCCAGTCGGGTCGACGGCGTGCGCCGCAAGCTGAACCCCCTGCGGGCCAACATCGCCGGCAAGCGCCTCGTGGTCGTGGACGACTCCATCGTGCGAGGCACCACCACCCGGGCCATCGTGCAGATGCTGCGGGACGCTGGCGCCCGTGAGGTGCACCTGCGGATCTCCTCCCCGCCCTTCCAGTGGCCCTGCTACTACGGCATCGACACCCCCAACCGTGACGAGCTCTTGGCTGCCACCCACACCCTCGAGGAGATCACCGCCCACCTCGAGGCCGACTCGGTGGCCTACATCTCCCTGGCCAACCTGCGAGCGGCGGTTGGTGGATCGAGGGGGCTGTGCGATGCCTGCCTGACCGGGAGCTACCCGGTGCGGGTGAAGCTGGCCGGAGCAGACCCTGCCGCCACGGGCGATGCGGGGGCTCCCTTGGTCGCGGTTGGGGGACCTCGGTGACCGAGCAGCCCGTCACCTACGCCCAAGCCGGGGTCAACATCGAGGCGGGGGACGCGGCGGTGGCGGCCATCGGCGATGCGGTGGCCTCCACTCGTCGTCCTGGCGTGCTCGGCGGCATTGGCGGCTTCGGGGGGTTGTTCGAGCTCGACCTCGAGCGCTACCCCCACCCGGTGCTGGTGGCCTCGACCGATGGGGTGGGGACGAAGTTGGCGGTGGCCAAGGCCACCGGCCGACTGTCGACGGTCGGGATTGACCTGGTGGCGATGTGCGTCGACGACCTCGTGTGCTGCGGGGCCGAGCCCCTGTTCCTCCTCGACTACGTGGCGGTGGCCCAGCTCGAGCCCGCAGAGCTGGCTCAGCTGGTGGAGGGCATCGCCGAGGGGTGCCGCCAGGCCAACGTGGCCCTGCTCGGTGGCGAGACGGCCGAGCACGCCGACACCATGGCCAAGGGCGACTTCGACCTGGCGGGGTTCGCCGTGGGGGTGCTGAACCGTCCGGATCGGCTCGACCCTGCCATGGTCTCGCCCGGCGACGTGCTCATCGGGCTGGGCTCTCCGGGGCTTCGGTCCAATGGCTACACCTTGGCGCGCCACGTGCTGCTCGAGCGGGCCGGGCTCCCCCTGGACGGCCCGGCCTGGGAGGGGGCCGAGACCTCGCTGGCCGACGAGCTCCTCCGCCCCAGCGTGATCTACAGCCCCGCCGTCGTGACGTTGCTGGGGGAGCACCGAGGTGCCATCCACGCGGTGGCGCACATCACCGGCGGGGGCATCGCCCAGAACCTGGCTCGGGTGCTGCCGCCCACCATCGATGCCACCGTCGAGCGCGCAAGCTTCCCCACCCCGCAGCTCTTCACCGAGATCCAACGGCTCGGGCCGGTGGAGCCCGAGGAGATGGCCCGCGTCTTCAACCTGGGGCTCGGCATGGTGGTGGTGGTTGCCGCCGACGAAGCCGAGGCCGTGCGAGCACGGTTCTGCCAGCTGGGGCTCTCTGCCATGGTGGTGGGCAGTTGCCGAGCGGGCACCGGCCACGTGGAGCTGGCACCATGAGCACCTCGAGGGAGGCCCTTCGCCAGCACCTGCTCGACGTGTCGGTGCGTCGGGGTCAGTTCACCTTGAAGAGCGGCGCCACCTCCACCTGGTTCATCGACTCCAAGCAGACCGTGTGCCGACCTGAGGCCATGCTGCTCGTGGCCGAGGCGGTCCTCGAGCGGTGCCCCCCAAGTGCCACCGCCATCGGCGGCCTCACCATGGGGGCCGACCCCGTGGCCTTCGTCACCGCCGCCTACGCCGCCACCAAGGGTCGGCACCTGCGGGCCTTCTCGGTCCGCAAGGAGGTCAAGGACCACGGGGCCGGAGGCCGCATTGCCGGCGCGCTCGAGCCCGGCGACCAGGTGGTGGTGACCGAGGACACCGTCACCCGAGGCACCTCGCTGCTCGAGGCTGCCCACGCCATCGTTGAAGCCGGCGCCACCCCGGTGCTCCTCCTGGCCCTCGTCGACCGAGGTGGGACGGCGACGGCCATGGCGGCCGAGGCAGGCTTCCGCTTCGAGGCGGTGTTCACCGCGCCGGACCTCGGCTTCGACTACGAGGGCTCCACCAGGTGAACCCCGAGCTCCGCCTCGTGCCGATGGAGCGGCACCTGGCCGAGCAGGTGTGCACCTGGCGCTACCAAGGCTTCCTCGAGCGGTACTCGATGGACCACGGCGACCCCGGCGCCCTGGCGGCTCCCGGCAGCGGCGTCTTTGCCCTGCTCGATGCCGATGCGGCGCTGGTGGGCTTCCGCAGCTACGGGCTCGACGGCCAGGTACCTGGACTCACCTACGACGAGGGCTCCCTCGACACCGGCGGCGGCCTCCGACCCGACCGCGTCGGCACTGGGCTTGGCAAGGCGGCGATGCGCTGCGGGCTCGACTACGCAGGAGCGCACCTCGGCGCCCCCGTGCTGCGGGTGAGCATCTGGGAGGGCAATGGCGTGGCCCTGCACGTGGCGAGGTCGGTGGGCTACGTCGAATGCGGTCGAGGGGTGAGCGACCGAGGCGACACCTTCGTGGTGTTCACTCAGCCCTCGAGGGCACCCGTGCTCTGAGCGAAGGCCCCGATGACGCGCTGGCGCCAGTCGACCAAGTGCTCGGCGCGCTCGATGGGGGTCCGGCCCAGTCGCACCACGATGAGGTCCAGTGCGGGGCTGACCGAGATCACCTGCCCTTCGTAGCCATTGCAGGAGAAGGTGCCGTGCTCGTCACCGGGCATCCACCAGTGCGAGGAGTAGAGCGGGCCATCGGGGTCGGTGCTCAGCGGCGTCCGCGCCGCCTCCACCGCCGCCAGGGGCACCACTTGGGTGCCGTTGAACTGCCCACCCCGCAGGTAGCACAGGCCGAACTTGGCGTAGTCCCGGGCGGTGGCGTGGACGAAGGAGGAGCCAATGAAGGTTCCGGCGTCATCGAACCCGGCCCGCGCCGAGGTCATGTGCAGCGGTCCGAAGAGGTGCTGGTCGAGGTGGGCGCGGTAGGGGTCGCCGGGGCCGAGTACCCGGGCGCAGATGGCGCTCACGATGTTGGTGGTGCCGCTCGAGTAGCTGTAGTGGCTGCCTGGGGCGTGCTTGAGCGGGCGCGACTCGGCGTAGTGGGCCACATCTGCCTTGCCCGAGCCGAAGAGCATCTCGATGACGTCGCTCGAGCGGTCGTCGACGTAGTCCTCGGCGAAGTCGAGTCCGTCGCGCATGGCCAAGAGGTCGGCGAGGGTGATCGCTCCTCGGGGGTCCCCGGGGTCGCTCCAGCTCGGGACGGGAGCGGGGGCGTGGAGCTCGAGGTGACCGGCCTCGATGAGCTGGTAGGTCACCGCTTGGACCATGGACTTGGCCATCGACCAGCTGAGGAGCGGCGTGTCGGCACCAATGGGTTCAGGCTCCCGGTTGAAGTGCTCGAGGGCACCGGCGTAGCGCTCGGCCACCAGGCGGCCACGGTGGACCACGACCACCGCGTGGGTGCTGGAGCAGGGTCCCTCGGGATCGAAGACCTCGTCGAGGAGGGCGTCCATGGGGACATCTGCCGGAGGAGCCGCCACCGGCCAGTGGGGCGTTGGCCACGGGGTGTCGAGGGGCTGATGGGGCAGTGCGGGGGTAGCCACGGGAATGGGTGCGGGCAGCGTCACGGCACCAGTGTGCCACCGACACCCCCGGTCAGGCTGGCCGCGGTGGCGCCGCCGAGGGGTACCCTGCGTCCATGCGCTTGTCGATCTGGCCCAACCCCGAACGGAGCTTCACCGACACCTTGGAGATCGTGCGCGCTGCGGAGGCCGCCGGGTGGCATGCCGCCTACGTGGCGGACCACTTCATGGACAACGTGGCCATTGGCGAACCCGCCCCCACGCCCATGCTCGAGGCCACCTCGACGCTCGTCGCCCTGGCTCAGGCCACCAGCTCCATCAAGGTGGGCACCTTGGTGGCCTCTGCCACCTACCGCCACCCCGCAGTGCTGGCGAACTGGGCCGCCACCACCCATGAGGTGAGCCAGGGGCGGCTCCTGCTGGGGCTGGGCGCTGGCTGGCAGGAGAACGAGCACCACGAGTACGGCATCGACTTGGGCTCGATTCGAACTCGGGTGGATCGCTTCGAGGAGTACGTCGCCATCGTCGACGACCTGCTGGCTGGCGAGGTGGTCACGACCAATGGCGCCCACTACCACCTGCACGGCGCCCACCTCAGCCCCGCCCCCGGACGCGGTGCGGTGCCGCTCTTGCTCGGGGTCAAAGGCGAGCGCCGCACCATGGCCATCGCCGCCCGCCACGCCCAGATCTGGAACGCCTGGTGCACCCCCGCCGAGCTCGAGCACCGCAACGGGGTGCTCGACCGGCACTGTGCTGCCATCGGCCGAGACCCTCGCACCATCACCCGGAGCACCCAGGCCATGGTGGCGGTCCTCGACGACCCGGCTCGGGCCGAGCAGCTGCGCACGGCACTGGCGGGGCGACCGGCGGTGGTGGGCAGTGCCCCCCAGGTGCTCGAGCAGCTCCTCGGCTACGCCGAGGTCGGTTGCGACGAGTTCATCGTGCCCTGCTGGATCCTCGGTGGCACCAACGAAGTGCTGGCGACCATCGAGACCCTCACCACCGAGGTGCTGCCGCACCTCGGCTGAGCGGGTGGCTGCTCAGCGGCCGAGGTGACCGAGCGCAGCCAGCACCATGGGGGTCTGGGGGAACGTCGGTTGTGGGTTGGTCGAGATGGCGTGGGACACGAAGGCGATGACCACGATGATCCACACCACTTGGAGCACCATGAAGATGCTCGAGAGCACGATGGCCGCGGTGGCCAGCCCGCCACCACCTTCGCCGGTCTGGGCGATCTGGCGCTTGGCGATGATGCCGCAGATGAGCCCACCGATGGAGATGAAGAAGCTCAGCACGAAGGCCACGATGGCCAAGGTGTTGGTTTGGCTCTGGAGGGGCCGGGTGGGGGTGGGGTTGGCGTAGCCGGGGTAGCCCGGCGGAGGCGGATACCCGTGGTTGGGGTTGGTCATCGTGCAGCCTCCTGCGACGGTGCTCGGCGGGGCCATCGTTGCACGTGGCCCCGAGGCCCACAACTGGTCCACCGCCACCGTCGCGCCGGGTTCTAGGGTGCTCCCAGCGCAACCAAGGGGGAACCATGCTCGCAAGCCTGACCGGACTCATCGCCAGCAGTGGTGCTGGAGTCTTCGTGCTCTTCTTCATCATCTACCTCGCCGTGGTGATCTTCATGATCGCCGGGACCTGGAAGATGTTCGAGAAGGCGGGCAAGCCAGGTTGGGCGGCCATCATCCCCTTCTACAACTCGTGGACGATGTGCCAGGTGGCCAAGCGCCCGGGCTGGTGGTTCGTGCTCTTGCTGATCCCCATCGTCAACGTCGTCATCTGGATCATCTTGTCCCTCGACGTCGCCAAGGCCTTCGGCAAGGGCACTGGGTTTGGGGTGCTGACGGTCTTCTTCCCCTTCATCTGCTTCACCATCTTGGGCTTCAGCGACGCTCGGTACGAGGGCGTCGCCAGCACGAACTAGAACTGCGTTGCGGGGCGCTGCGCACGGCGGCCTGCGCTGAGCACGAGGTCACCCATGGCAGAACGAGGACCGGTTGCGAGTTGGGCGACGGACTTCGACGTCATGGACCCGGCCTACATCGAGGACCCGTTCTCGATCTGGGATGACCTGCGGGAGACCTGCCCCATCGCCCACACCGAGCGCCGGCGAGGCGCGTGGCTGCTCACCACCTACGACGACGTGACGGCGGTGGCGCACGACACCACCACCTTCAGCTCGACCCAGATCATGGTCATCCGGCCTGATGAGGCACCTCAGGGCGCGGGACCTGGCTTTCTGCCCTACGGCATCCCGCCGATCAGCGCTGATCCTCCGCTGCACACCTGGACGCGCCGGCTCTTGCTCCCGTGGTTCTCCCACCGTCGAGTGGCGTCGCTCGAGCCGATGACGAGGGCCCTGTGCAACCGGCTGATCGACGGCTTCATCGACCAGGGTCGGGTTGACGCCGCTGAGGGCTACGCCCAGCAGATCCCGGTTCGGGTCATCGCCACCACCCTTGGCGTGCCGGACTCCTTGGCCGACACCTTCACCGGCTGGGTGCGCGACGTGCTCGAGTTCGCCGATGACCAACTCAAGCGCATCGAAGGCAGGCGGGGCATCTTGGGCTACCTCACCGAGGAGATCGCTCGTCGTCGCCAGGACCCCAAGGATGACCTCATCTCGTCGCTGCTGGCCGAGGAGCACGACGGCGCTCCCTTGGACGATCGCCTCATCCTCGGGATCTGTGCGCTCGTGCTCGTGGCGGGCATCGACACCACCTGGAGCGCGATTGGCTCCACGCTGTGGCACCTCGCCACCCACCCCGACGACACCGCTCGGCTGGTGGCCGAACCAACCCTGCTGCCCTCGGCCATCGAGGAGTTCCTCAGGGCCTACTCCCCGGTCACGATGGCGAGGGTGGTCACCACCGACACCACCTACGCCGGCTGCCCGATGGCAGCAGGGGACAAGGTGCTCATGAACTTCCCCGCCGCCAACCGCGACCCCAAGGTCTTCGACCGGGCCAATGAGGTGGTGCTCGACCGTGCCCACAACCGCCACGTGGCCTTTGGCTCAGGCATCCACCGCTGCGCCGGATCGAACTTGGCTCGCATGGAGCTCACCGTTGCGGTCGAGGCATGGCTCGCTCGGATTCCACAGTTTCGCCTCGAGCACGGGGCGGATGTCACCTGGGCTGGCGGTCAAGTCCGCGGCCCCCGATCCCTCCCGGTGGTGTTCTGATGAAGATCGTGATCGATCCTGCTAAGTGCCAAGGGCACGCTCGGTGCTACGCCTTGAGCCCGGAGCTCTTCGACGTCGATGACTACGGCCAGGCATCGGTGCGCATCGAGGGCGAGGTGCCCGAGGCGCTCGTCGAGGTGGCGCGACTCGCCATCGCCAACTGCCCTGAGTTCGCCATCGCAGAGGTGGACTAACCGCTGGGCGCGGCAGGGTCGATACGACCCTTGGTGGTCGGGACCGGTGTCGATCCGGTGACCTCACGCTTTTCAGGCGCGCGCTCTACCAACTGAGCTACCCGACCTCGGGCCCCAGGCATCATCGATGCTGGGTGGCGGACCTGACGGGATTTGAACCCGCGACCTCCGCCTTGACAGGGCGGCGTGCACTCCGAGCTGCACCACAGGTCCGAGTCGGCAACTTCACCGCTCGATGCCTCAGAGGTGCTCTTCCCCCGAGGCGGACTGCCACTGTAGCCCACCGGAGAGCACCCGGCTTCTCGGCAGGTCGAGCGACCAGTCAGGACGTAAGGCCCTGTTCGAGGGCCCCGGCATTGGCCACGATGTCGGTGATGGGCCACCACGGTCCGGCGAGAGAGCACCGATGAAGCGTCGAACCTTAGACCTATTGGCAATTGGCGTTGGTCTCGCCCTGACCATTGGCCTCTTGATCGCCGGCTCGCTGCTGGCGTGGGGTGCGAACTTCACCACCACCAACGTCCACAACCAGCTCGCAGAGCAGCAGATCTACTTCCCAGCTCTGGGCTCCACGGCTCTCGACAACCCCGCCATCAGTCCCTACCTGAATCGCTACGCCGGCCAGCAGCTGCTGACGGGCTCCCAGGCCGAGGCCTACGCCGACCACTTCATCGCCGTGCACCTCGGCGAGATTGGCGGCGGCAAGACCTACGCCCAGCTCAGCGCCCAATCCATGGCGGACCCGACCAATGCTGCCCTCAAGGCGCAGGTGCAGCTGCTGTTCCAAGGCTCGACCCTCCGGGGACTCCTGCTCAACGCCTACGCCTTCAGCGTCTTTGGAGAGTTGGCCACCTGGGCTTCGTGGACCTGCTTCGCCTTGGCCGTGGTCATGGCCATCTTGAGCCTGCTCGGTGCCCGGCACTACGCCAAGACGCCGCCTGAGGCAGAGTTCCCCGCCGCCTAACCCGGCGCACCCTCTCGACCATCCCAGCGGTCGAGTGCCACCGGCCCCGGCTCGTTCCCCGACAGCCGGGGCCGGTGCGCGTGCTCAGCCGGGCACGCCCGAGCTGACGATGCAGCTCTTGGGCGAGGCGCTCTGGAGGGGGAAGGCGTGGGCCAAGGCATCAGCGATGCGCACCGCTCGCTGGTAGTAGCCGTAGGAGGTGAAGTGGATGCCGTCGGTCTGGTACCACGGCGTCAGCACCTCAGAGCGCCAGTCGTAGATCCGCATGTTGGGGTACTGCTTGCAGGCTTCGAGCAACCAGTGGTTCCACTGCTGCATCTGGTCGTCGTTGTAGGGGAACTGGACGTAGGGCAGGGACTTGACCGAGAGCCAGAGCACCGGCTGGTGGGGAACCAAGGCCATCATGAGCGCGATGCGCTTGGGCATCGACACGCTCGAGCCCACCGCCACATCGGCGCTGTCGTTGGTGCCGAGCGCGAAGATCCAGCAGCCGTGGACGCCTGCGTGGACGAGGGCGGTGACCCGTTCTTGGGCGTTGGGCTGCCCGTGCCAGGTCTCGTTGATCGACTGGGCGCCTGAAATCGCACTGTGGAAGACCTTGACCCCCACCCGGGCCAGCTGGGCGGGGAGGCGATCGGCAGGGTTCGGGAGGTAGTCGGGGCTGATGAGTCCGTCCGAGGTGGAGTCGCCGTCTTGGGTCACCACGGTGCAGCGGGTCTTGAGCCCGAGGTACTTCACCGGCTTGATGTGCACCGGGGGCAGGGTGGTCGGGACGGGCTTGGCGCCGTGGACCGAGGCAGCACCGACCCCCACCGTGACGACGAGGGACCCGGCGAGCAGGGGTGCCACGAGGCCGAGCCCCCGATGGCGGGCATCGGCGAGGGAGGCGCGCAGCATCGACCACGCCTGGGTGAACCCATGGGTGCGGATGGGGTCCTCGACGTAGCGCCACGACAGCGAGGCGGCGAGGAGGATCAACCCACAGACCACGACGTCGTGCACCAGTGCGTTCGAGGCGAAGAGGTGCCCTGAGCAGGCGACGATGATGGGGAGTTGCCAGAGGTAGATCCCGTAGGAGCGTTCGCCGATGAACCGCAGCGGGGGGATGCCGAGCACGGCGTTGGCATCGGCACCGGGGTGGACGACCACCGCCACCAAGGCCGCGGTGGCAACCGACAGCGCCAAGATGCCGGTGTGGTAGATCGAGATCGAGTACTGGTTGGTGGCGGTGATCTGCTCGACGATCACCGCTAGGGCAACGATGCCCACCGCGTCGAGGATGAGGCGAGCCCCGAGCGGCTGGCGACGAGGTCGGCGACTGGGCTGCCAGAGCATCGCCACAGCGGCGCCGATCAACAGCCCCCCTGCCCTGGTGTCGGTGCCTTCGTAGGCCCGGGTGTTATCGAAGCCGACGTGGGCGGTGGCGAGCAGGAGCACGAAGGAGACCACGGCCATGCCGAGGGTGATCAGCGCCATGCGGGTGGCGCGCCCCTTGCACAGGGTGAGAAGTCCGAGCAGCACGAAGGGCCAGAAGAAGTAGAACTGCTCCTCCACCGACAACGACCACAGGTGGTCGAGGGGTCCAGGAGCCGAGAACCTCGCGAAGTAGCTCACCCCTTGGTGGATGGTCACCCAGTTGTTGACGTAGAGCAGCGCGCTCAGGGTGCTGACCAAGCGGTCGTGGAACTCGAGCGGGTTCCACAGCGCGGTGGTGAGCAGCACCACCGCCACCATGACCACGAGGGCCGGGAGGAGCCTCCTCGCCCGGTGCAGCCAGAACCGCTTGAACTGCATGGTGCCGGTGCCCTTGAAGGAGTTGAGCAGGATCGAGGTGATGAGGAAGCCCGACAAGGTGAAGAAGATGCCCACCCCGAGCAGCCCTCCGGAGAACCGAGCGAGGCCTAAGTGGTACGCCACCACGGCGGCAACGGCCAAGGCACGGATGCCATCGAGCCCTGGGAGGTAGGTCGACGCCTTGGAGACTGGGCGTGGCAACTCTGTTCACCGGCTCCTGGCTCGACGCGGCGGGCGCAGTGGCCCCTTGGCTCCAATCGTATCGGGCTGCGCGCGGCCGAGGGAGGAGATTGCCCCTACGAAATGGCGCCGATTGGGGTCGAGAACCACGCATCGAGGTGCTCGAGTCCAAGGCCCTCGGTGCGGTGGCCCGGGTCGATGCCGGCCTACCCCGAGACGATCGCGACTGGCTGAGCGGGGTTCACCTCGAGGGCGTTGCCCTCCTCGGTTGAGGTCGGCACCGCCGAGGGCCGCCCGCTGCGGCGCTGGAGGGAGGCGAACACCGCCACGGCGACCAGCAAGCATTGGCCCACGACGAGGAGCCCGATGGTCAGTCCTGCCCCCCCCGGCGGGTTCCATCGAACTGGAGCTCCCGGTGCCAGACCCAACCCCGTGCGGTACCGCTCGAGCACGAGTCGCAGCGACTGCAGCTGCAGGACGCCCAAGGTCGTTCCCGCGACGAGGGTGCCTAAGGCCACGATGCGGCGTCGGGGCTCAAGGCGACGACCCAGTCGAGTGGCTGCAACCAAGGGCACGCCAACTGCCACTGGCAGGGAGTAGCGGGCTTGCCAGATGGTGCCCACGTGGTTTAACAGCGGGGCTTCGATGAGCACGGGCAGCACGATCGTGGCGATGATGGCGACGGGAACTCCCCGCCGGGCCTTGCCGCTCGATGCCATCCCGAGCACGACGAGCACCCCGAGCACGGTGGCCCAGCCGATCACCACCCAGAGGTGCACAGGGGTGTCGAGCCAGCCGAAGCGCCCGACCAGGTCCCGCAGCCTCGGGCCCGACAGCCCGAGGCTCCGGTCGGCTGCCTGGAGGAGGGTGAGGTGATGTGGCCAGGGTCGACCGAGGAGCACGGGCGATCCCTTCCACAGGCGCCAGATGACGGCGGTGATGCCGCTCAGCCCGACGGCCACCGCGATGGGTGCGAACCTCCAGCGGACTAGCGCTCGGCACCGGGTCCATCCGGCGTAGCAGGCAGCGACGAGGAGCACGATCACGACCAAGAGCGGGCTCGCGGGTCGCGCCAGCATGAACAGGGCCAAGCTCGTTGCGCTCGACCAGATCATCCAACCTGGCGGGTTCGGGTCGTCGATCAACACGAGGAGGCAGCACCACGACGCCAACGCCGCGGCCACCTCGAGCGCCGAGCTGTTGAGCACCGCGCAGATGAAGTAGAGGTAGGGCGTGCAGGCCACGAGGAAGCCGAGGGGACGAAGTCGAGCACGCCCCCGCACCACGATGGCGAGCAACCCGAGGGCCAACAAGGCCACCACCATGGCCATCGAGATGAGCCGCATGCCCCAGAATCCAGCCACGCCGGCGGTGAACTGCGCTGCTTGACCCACGACGAGGTAGTACAGCTGGGGGTAGGTGGCGAACTGGGTCACACCGCGGGAGAGGTGGGTGGCATCGCTCAAGCGGAACCCGCAGTTGGCTAGGTGCCACGGCATGCGGGCGTAGCACACGAGCAGGTGCGCTTGGGCGGCCCACCGGGGAACGTCGACGATGCTGAGCGTGCCGAAGGGGAAGTGCGCCACGAGGCCGGTGTTGTGCCCCACCACGGCCGCTGCTGCGGCCACCACGTGGTTAGGCTCGTCGGGCCCTGAGCTGAGGGGGCTGGCCAAGGACCACGACAGGAGGGTTGCAGCAAGGCCGAGCACGGTGACCAGGGCCACTAAGACGGTGGCCAATGGTCCCATGGACCTTCGGGGAACCAGCGCCGCCTCGGAGGCCAGGCTCTGTTCGGTCCTTGGTGGAGCGACGAGCGACGGCTCGAGCTGTTCGAGGTCATCGGCAGCGTCGCTCGATCCGACGTGCACCGTCTCGTCGTCCACGACCAACCCTCCCACTGGCGCCTCACACGTGGTCGATGCAGGGCGTCCGAAGCACTGCACCCTAGCAACGACGGTCCCCTAGGCGCCTCTGCCTCAGCTCTGCCCGAGGGGGCGGTGCGGGTCGCACGTGAGCCCAGCGTGGGCGAGCTCGTCGGTGCTCGAGGTTGCCCTCAACGGCACCGCGGGTCGGCGTGCCCATCGGGGCACCGCACGACGAGCGCGCTACGACGCCGAGCAACCTCTTGGCATCTGTGGAGACGACGTGGCACCCCCAACGGGATTCGAACCCGTGTTACCGCCTTGAAAGGGCAGCGTCCTAGGCCGCTAGACGATGGGGGCAGGGTCGGCGGAGCCAGACGACGCTACCAGTCTCGCACCTCGTGCACGTCCTCAGGCGACGATGGGGGTCCGGGTGGCCTCCAGTCGCCCCGGTAGGGAGCGTGGTTCGGGTTCGTGGTGGATGAGCTCGAGGTTGAAGCGCACCACCCCCACGGTGACCGAGACGGCACCAATGATGTGGAGCTCCACCATCCAACCCGGGAGGTGGGCCGCGTACTGCAGCACGCCGAGCAAGCCCTGGAGCACCACGACGGTGAGCAGGCGTGTGGTGACCACCTTGATCCGAGGGGCAGCGCCGATCGCTTCGACCGCTACCACGAGGCCGATGACGAGGCCGAGGAGCACCGCAGCGAGGGCGGCGTGGGGTTCGACTGCGGCTCGAAGCGCCAGGGGCAACCTCCGGGCCACCTGCTGCCCATCGGAGTTCCCGGCGTGGGGCCCGGCGTTGGTCACGACCGTGCCGGCCAGCAGCACCGTGAAGGTCAGGCCGAGGAGGACACCGCCGGCTCGGCGGAGTGCCACCGGCACGAGGGTGACCCCGGGCACGTCGTAGCGGCGGGTGGATCGGTGGGCCAAGGTGAGGGCGAGGCAGAAGAAGGCCGGGGCGATGATGAAGTGCACGAGCACGAGGTACGGGTTGAGCTTGGTGTAGACCACGACCCCACCGAGGACGGCTTCGGCGACGAGGCCTCCGAGGAGCGACCAAGACAGCAGTGCCAGGTCTCGTCGGAACGGTCGACGGAGGTGGGCGCAGAGCACCGTCAGCGCCGTCAGCACTGAGATCACCCCGGTGATCATCCGGTTGGAGAACTCGACCAGGGGGTGGATCGACGTCTCAGGGGTGAAGTGGTGGCTGTAGCAGCTCGGCCAATCTGGACAACCCAGCCCCGAACCGGTCAACCGCACCGCGGCCCCCGAGATGATGATGAGGGCGAAGGCCACGGCGCATCCCCACGCCAGCACGGTGAAGGTGCTCGGCGCCTGCAGGATCCGGCGGAGGGGGTGGGGCGCGGTCACCGAGGTCTCCACGGTACCCATCTTAGAGGTGCGCTCCTCGAAGGCCCAGATCGGAAGAGCACACG